>JAFPCJ010000070.1 GCA_017423885.1 Clostridia bacterium
ATCTATTTCTCTGATAGGAATGGTTTATCCGATAGTTACCAATAGAATGCTCAATGAGTATATTCCGCAAAAGATGTACCGCGCTATAGTTATTGCGGGAATCATTGTGTTGGGATTATATGTTTTGCGTATGCTGCTTAATTACTTCGTGCAGTTTTATGGGCATGTGATAGGCGTAAAAATGCAGTCGCAGATGCGAGAGGACCTTTTCAGCCATCTTCAAAAGTTGCCCTTTGCTTTTTACGATAATAACGAAACAGGTCGCATAATGACACGTATTACAAGTGACCTGTTTGAGGTATGTGAGCTTGCACATCACGGTCCTGAAAACATCCTTATCAGTTCTGTAATGATAGTGCTTTCCTTTTCTTATCTTTTCACAATAGATAAAATACTTACACTTATAATCTTCGCCTGCGTGCCTATACTGATATTTGTTTCCTTTAAGCTTCGCAGAGCAATGAAGGAAGCGTTTAACGAGCGCAGAGTCAGCAATGCTACCATAAATGCCGCCGTTGAAAGCAGTATTACGGGTATCAGAGTTGCCAAGGCGTATACCAACGCAAAAGCCGAAATCAAAAAATTCCAAAAGGGTGACTCACAGTTTGTAAACGCATCAAAAAGCGCATACAGTGCGATGGCACGCTTCCATTCCTCTACCACCTTCGTCACCGATATTTTCAACGTTTTCATCCTCATTGCAGGCGGACTTTTCCTCTATTCAGGCAGAATATCCTTCGGCGATTATTCCACCTTTATAGTATCGGTCAACCTGTTTATAGGTCCTGTCAATACTCTTATCGGCTTTATGGAGCAGTTTCAGAACGGAGTCAGCGGCTTTAAGCGTTTTGTCGAGATAATGGACGAGCAGCCCGAGAGTGACCCGCAGGATGCCGAGGAGCTTAAAGACATTAAGGGAGTTATTGAATTTAAAAACGTTAATTATTCCTATAATGATTCAAGCGAAGTTCTGCATGATGTTAACCTGCGGATAGAAAAGGGGCAAAAGCTTGCGCTTGTAGGTCCCTCGGGCGGCGGTAAGACCACGCTTTGCCATCTTCTTCCCAATTTCTATAAGCTTTCAGCCGAAGACGGAAGCATACTTATTGACGGCAAGGATATCCGCAAGCTCACTCTTGACTCGGTGCGCCGAAATATAGGAATAGTTCAGCAGGATGTATTTTTGTTTGTAGGTACCGTTCGCGAAAATATAATGTACGGTCGCCCCGATGCCACCGAGGAAGAAATGATAACGGCGGCGCGGCGCGCTAACATTCACGATTATATCATGACGCTTGAAAAGGGTTATGACACCGAGATCGGTGAGCGCGGAGTAAAGCTTTCGGGCGGACAAAAACAAAGAATGAGCATAGCAAGGGTGTTCTTAAAGGACCCTGCAATACTCATTCTTGATGAAGCTACCAGTGCGCTGGATAACACCACCGAGGTGCTTATTCAGCAGACTCTCGACGAGCTTTGCTACGGACGCACTACTTTGGTAGTAGCGCACCGCCTTTCCACCATACGCAATGCCGATGAGATAGCCGTTGTGCTTGACGGACGCATCACAGAGCGCGGAACTCACGAACAGCTCATATCAGCCGACGGCACGTACAAAAAGCTATACTCTCTGCAATTCAGAGAAAACGATCTGTTTGAATAAATGCAAAATTAAGGGTGACAGCCGAGGTGCTTTCCGTTATTCGGAGTACATCGTGCTGTCGCTTGTTTTATTGCTCGAAGGCTCGCCGATAAGTATTTCATAAAGGCTTTCGGCAAAAAGCTCATGCATTTCGGGGGTTGGATGGTTTATTCGGTTGGCAAGCAACGGAGTTATATCCTGCGTTTTTGAAAGCTCCTTCCATTTAGCGTAGCAATCGCAAACGGTTATACCGTGGCTTTCGGCAAGTGCTGCAGCGGCAGCTATAAATTCATCCATTCTACCGCTGTTTTGCATTTCGGCAGTTTTGTGTGCGTAATCAAAATATTGCTTTGGGGTATCCTCTACAACGCTTGTATTGAGCATATTGGGGGTCATAAAAATGACGTCTCTGCCGTCTTCAAGGCAGCGTTTAAAGATGCCGTCAAGTGCAGATATGTATTCTTCAAGCGAATTATTTACATCGTTAAGACCAAAGCAAACGATAATAAGATCAGGCTCATGCTTTAAAACCTGTCCGTCTATCCTTTCGAGCGCTTCTTTTGCTATTGCTCCGCCGATGGAAGTGTTTATCATGTTTACGGGAACATAGTCGCGAAAGGCATTAAGCTTACGGCGAAGTCTGTTCCAATATACATTTTCATAATCCTGATATCCGTTTATGGCACCGTGCGAAACGCTGTCACCGAAGATAACTATGTTTATGGGACCGTATTTTTTGAGCCCTGCATTGTCAAGCAAAAGTTTTTCTTTGATTTTCATAAATGCCACCGCCTTTTTTCTTGGATTATACCATACGTAATTGCTGTTTTCAAGAAAAACAGGGATGAAATTTGCGTTCAAAGGAAAATTTTTATTGACTTTCTTACGCCTTTCGGGTATAATCACTATGATAGGTCATGTATAAGGGAAAATTTCCGTCCCGATAAAAAGGGAGTAGCATGTCCGCAATTCTTTTGAAGAGGAGGTTCTGTAATGAAAAGGACTTATCAGCCTAAAAAGCTTCACCGTAAGAAAGAGCACGGTTTCTTAAAGAGAATGGCTACGGCAAACGGCCGCAAGGTGCTTGCACGCCGTAGAGCAAAGGGAAGAAAGCAGTTGACCTACTAAAGCCACTTCCATGTGGCTTTTCCTTTTAATCGGAAAATGCAAAAAATGCAAAAAATAAAGCTAAACCGTGATTTCAGGCGGATATACGGCAGGGGTAAGTCGTATGTTACCCCTTTTTTTGTCGTCTATTGCATGAAGAATAAGCATGAAGATATCAGACTTGGGATCACGGCGGGCAAAAAAATAGGCGGAGCGGTAGAGCGCAACCGTGCAAAGCGCGTAATTACAGCCGCGTTCCGTCAGTGTCTGGCGAATATTCACCCCGGGCATGATTTCATAATTGTTGCCCGAACGAGGATATTGAAGATCAAAAGTACGCTTGCCGCCGAGGTGCTTGAAAAGCAGTTGAAGTCTGCAGGAGTGTGGTGTTTGCAGGATGATCAGTAAGCTTTTGATCGCGGCTATCCGATTTTATCAGAAAAACATTTCGCCTGCCAAGCTGCCCTGTTGCCGCTTCACGCCGAGTTGCTCGGCTTATGCTATAGAGGCTATCCGTATTCATGGATGCTTAAAGGGTACCGTCTTGGCTTTTTGGCGCATACTCCGGTGTAATCCGCTATGCCGCGGGGGATATGATCCTGTTCCGGAGAAAAAGAAAAAATAACCGTTGATGTCTTTGGGACATCTTTATGGATGGTGTACGATTACCGATGCAAGGATTATTTGACATTATAAACATACCGCTCAGTTTTATTTTGAAGTATATAGCCGAGGTTTTTAACGGAAACTTCGCTGCCGCGGTGTTTGTTTTTACTCTGCTGATCAATGTTGTGCTTATACCTTTGAGCATCAAAAGTCAGAAGTCTACCGTTCAGCAGACTCGTATCAAGCCCAAGCTGGACGAGCTTAAAAAGCGTTACGGTGACGATAAGCAGAAGTATTCTGCAGCCATGCAGGAGCTTTATCAGCAGGAGGGCGTTTCCATGGGCGCAGGCGGATGTCTGCCCATGTTATTCAGACTCGTATTGATGATGAGCATTTATTGGCTCATCCTTTCTCCGCTCACCTATATGGCAGGCGCAGATAAAGCGCAGGTACAGAATGTTACCACCGCCATTTCCGAAAACCTTACGGAAATGAAGAAAGAGGATAAGGAAAAATACGAGACCATCAGCAAAAAAATACCCGGAAAGGGCGGCGTTGGCAACAACGAGCTTGTTGTCGTTCGTATAATTCGCGATGAGCCCGAGCTTATCCGCGAGATCCTTTCCGATAAAGAGTACAAGAAGATCGAAAAAGATCTCGATGCTATCACAGAAAAATTCGAAAAAGCCGATATTGATTTTGATCTGTTCGGTCTTGACCTTACTGAAACTCCCGAGTTTTCTTGGAATATCTTTAAGAAATTCCAGCCTATATGGCTTATACCTATTTGCGCGTTTTTAGCGCAGATGCTTACAAGCGTGCTTTCGATGTACGCTCAAAAGAAGAACAACCCCGAGGCTCCTTCTATGGCAGGTATGATGCTTACAATGCCGCTCATTTCCCTGTTCATAGGCTTTGGTCTGCCCGGCGGAGTTGGATTTTATTGGATATGCTCGTCACTCGTAGGCGGCTTTATTCAATTTGCTTTGCAGGTCTTTTACGGCCCCTATAAGCTGCTTTCCCGCGAACGCGCGAAGGAGCTTGCAGAGCGTTGTGATTTTGAGAGAAAACAGCTCGATAAATTGGGCGGCTCCGTAGAGGAGTAATTTAAAGGAGGATTTCCCTTGATCAAAGAAGCAAGAGGAACGGGCGCAACACTTGAGGAAGCCCGCGAAAATGCTATTGTTGCCCTTAACGCAGGGGACAATGCAGATATACAGTTTGAGATTATTTCAACCCCCAAGAAAAAGATTTTGGGACTTTTCGGCGGCTCGGTTGCAGAGGTCCGCGTATTTATAGAACTTCCCGATGAGAAACCGAAAAAGCCACGTTCCAACAAGAACACAAAGAAGAACGATAACCGTGTAAAGAATGATAATCCTGCGGCCGAAAAGGCTGCAAAACCTGAAAAGACTGAAGGTGCGGCAAAGGCTGAGAAGCCTGCAAAGGTTGATAAGCCTACAAAACCTGAAAAGGTTGAAAAAACCGAAAAGGTTGCTTGCTCGGTAGAAGATGATTATAAGGATGCGGTAGATGCTTCTACCCTTTCTGCCGATTCCTCGGCAGGCAGAGCAGTAGCTTATCTTACCGATATTCTTACAAAGCTCGGCTGTACCGATATTACTGCAAAGGTTGCCGAGAGAGAAAACGGCGCATTCATTATTCTTGATGGTGAGGGACTCGGCGTTGTTATAGGGCATCGTGGAGAAACTCTTGATGCATTGCAGTATCTTGCAGGTCTTGCCGCAAATAACGGCGGCGGATACTACAAGGTATCTCTTAACATCGGTAACTATCGCGAGAAGCGCGAGCAGACTCTTATTACACTTGCTACCCGCGTTTCCGAGCAGGTTCTGCGTACAGGTCGCAACCGTGCTCTTGAGCCGATGAATCCGTATGAGCGCCGCATTATCCATACTGCTGTTCAGAATATTGAGGGTGTTACCTCGGGTTCTGTCGGTGAGGGATCGGGTCGCCGTGTAGTTATAGCTGTTGAGGGCAGTGAGATCCGCGCTCCGAGAAATGACCGTTCAAGATCCGATCGCGGTCGTGGACGTTCTGGCAGAGGCAGAGGGGACCGCAACCGTTCAAGCAATACAGTTGCTACCGCTCCTGCTCGCGAGCCTAAGAAGGATAGCGATATTCCGCTGTACGGCAAGATCAATTAACCAAGCTTTAAAGGGGACTGTCGTTTTATGCGAGAGTCCCATTTTAAATGATACGGAGAAAAGAAAATGAACGATCTGCATTCCTCGCAGACCGACGGAATGATCGATCTTGAAAATGCCGCCGCGCTTATCGAGAGAACGCGTCCGTTTGCGATTTTAATGACTGAATACCGCTGCGCCATGCTTGAGATCAAGACTAAGCTTGATGTACTGAATGAGGAGCTCTCGCTTGACGGTGAGCGAAATCCGTTTGAGAGCATCTCTTGCCGACTCAAAAGTCCCATAAGCATACTTGAAAAGCTTGAGCGTAAAGGCATAGAGCCAACGGTTGAAAACATTGAGAAAAACATAACCGATGTTGCAGGCATCAGGGTGGTATGCTCTTTTCCGTCCGATATTTACCGTATATCAGAGCGTCTTTGCGCGCAGGATGATATAAGGGTGATCGAGCGAAAGGATTACATCGCTAAGCCAAAGCCAAACGGTTACAGAAGTCTGCATTTGATACTTGAAATACCTGTCTTTTTATATAACGAAAAGAAATATATGTGCGTTGAGGTGCAGTTCCGTACCATTGCTATGGATTTTTGGGCAAGCCTTGAGCACAAGGTTCATTACAAAAAGAAGATTGCCGAAGGGGCACAGCCAATCGCCGAGGAGCTTCGCGAGTGCGCCGAGATGATAAGTGCGATAGATGAGCACATGCAGCAGATAAGAGACCGCATTGAGGCATTTAATTCATCTGTAAGTCCCCCTTGATTGGGAAATACTTGATTTGTAAAGGCTATAACGATTTGAGTAAGGAGTTTTAATTGTGGCAATACAGGAAGAGATCAAAAGACGGCGTACATTTGCGATAATATCGCACCCTGACGCCGGTAAAACCACGCTTACCGAAAAGCTTTTGCTTTACGGAGGCGCAATTCAGACCGCGGGCTCGGTCAAGGGAAAGGCCACTGCAAAGCATGCCGTTTCCGACTGGATGGACCTTGAGAAGCAACGCGGAATTTCCATAACCTCATCGGTAATGCAGTTTGAATATGAGGGATACTGCATCAATATTCTTGACACCCCCGGACATCAGGACTTCTCGGAGGACACCTACCGTACCCTTATGGCGGCAGACAGTGTTGTCATGGTCATTGATGCGGCGAAGGGCATCGAGCCGCAGACCCGAAAGCTTTTCAAGGTTACGGCTATGCGCCATATCCCGATATTTACCTTTATAAACAAGCTTGACCGCGAGGCAAGAGACCCGTTTGAGTTACTTGACGAGCTTGAAAAGGAATTCGGAATAGGCACCTATCCCATAAATTGGCCTATTGGCTGCGGAGTAAGCTTCAAGGGTGTTTTTGACCGTTCTCGCCGTCAGATAATGGCGTTTAACGATTTGCATCGTGGTCAGGAAAAGCTTAATGCCATCGAGTGCGATATAACCGACCGCGAAAAGCTCACAGAGCTGCTCGGTCCCTATCAGAGCGAGGAGCTTATAGATCAGATAGAGCTGCTTGACGGTGCGAGCTTTGAATTTGATATAGACAAGGTGCGTTGCGGAGAGCTTACCCCCGTATTTTTTGGCTCGGCTCTTACAAATTTCGGCGTTGAGCCTTTTCTTGAAAATTTCCTGCAGATGACTACACCTCCCTTGCCGCGAGTTACCACACAGCAGGAATCTGTAGACATTGATGCACCTTTTTCTGCTTTTGTGTTTAAAATTCAGGCTAACATGAACAAGGCACACCGTGACCGCATGACCTTTATGCGTATCTGTTCGGGTAAATTCGAGCGCGACAAGGAGTATTTCCATGTTCAGGGCGGACGCAGTATGCGTCTTTCACAGCCGCAACAGATAATGGCAGATGACCGCAAGATATTGAACGAAGCCTATGCAGGTGACATCATAGGCGTTTTTGATCCGGGAATATTCTCAATAGGTGATACGGTGTGTGACGCCAAAGCAAAGGTTGAATTCGAAGGTATTCCTACCTTTGCGCCTGAGCATTTTGCTGTAATCGAGCAGGTTGACTCGCTTAAGCGTAAGCAGTTCGTCAAGGGCGTTGAGCAGATCGCTCAAGAGGGTGCCATACAGATATTCCATGAGCCGAATTCCGGTATGGAAAGAGTTATCGTAGGCGTTGTCGGTGTTCTGCAGTTCGAGGTGCTTGAATACCGTCTTAAAAATGAATACAAGGTAGATGTTCTTCGTAACAACATGCCTTATCAGTATATTCGCTGGATAAGAAACAAGGATATCAATGTAAAGTCGCTCAATCTGACTTCAGATACCAAATGGGTGCAGGATTTCAAGGGCAACGATCTGCTTATCTTTACAAGTGCATGGAATATTAATTGGGCGCTTGAAAAGAATGAGGGTCTGATTTTGGAGGACTTTAACAAGGAATAAGGTTATGGAATTTTTAAAGTTTTTAGAGGGTCTTCGCAATCCCGTAATGGATAGCTTTTTCTCGATAATTACGCATCTCGGTGAAGAGACCGTATTCATTCTTGTGGGTCTTGTGTTCTTTTGGTGTATCAATAAAAAGCAGGGCTACTATATTCTGTCAGTCGGCTTTGCGGGGACAGTAATCAATCAGTTTTTAAAGCTTCTTTTCAGAATTCCGCGCCCTTGGGTGAGGGATGAAAGCTTTACTATCGTAGAAAGCGCGCGTGCCGAGGCTACGGGTTACTCATTCCCGAGCGGACACACGCAGTCTGCTTTAGGGGTGTTCGGCAGTATTGCGCGGATAGACCGTAGAGCATGGGTGCGTATAGCCTGCGTTGCCGCGTGCGTGCTTGTACCGCTGTCACGCATGTGGCTCGGTGTACACACTCCTGCCGACGTGGGAGTATCGACCCTTGTAGCATTAGTGCTTGTTTTCGCTCTTTATCCCATTGTAAACAAGGCGATGGAATCAAAAATGGGAATGCGTATTCTTTTCGCTTCGATGCTCGTTCTTTCAGCCGCATTTTTGGCGTTTGTATTGCTTTTTAAGTTTCCTGCCGATGCAGATGCAGAAAATATTGCTCACGGCATATCCAATGCCTATAAGATAGCAGGTTGTGTGCTCGGACTTTGGCTTGCTTACGAGCTCGACGAGCGTTTTATCCACTTTGAAACAACCGCCGTTTGGTGGGTACAGATAATTAAGCTGGTGGCAGGACTTATACCTTTGCTTGCGATAAAATCGGGACTAAAAGCTCCGTTACTCGCTCTTTGCGGCGGAAATGATATTGCAAACGGACTGCGTTATTTCCTGATAACCGCCTTTGCAGGCTGCGTCTGGCCGCTTACTTTTAAGTTATTTAATAGGTTATCTTCCAAAAAGTAACCTGAGCATCTTGGTTGAGTGCCACTGCAGGTAACGCCCGAGGCGGGACGTAATCGTTGCAATCTTTGAAACAACATAATTATTGCGCCCGACCATATTTAAATTTTTTATACGTAAGGGACGGATATTCCGTCCCTTTTTTTGACCCTTTCGTCGGAACGTAGGCTCTGCTTGCGAACTTTTTTGTTTTGAGGGGATAAGGCAAAAAGCAATGTATAACAAGCTGTATCGTAAAACTTTTGAGACAGCTTGTTTTTGTAGATATTTATATTAAAAAATCCGCTTTAATATAAAAAAACATATGATTTACTGTTGACAAATAAAGGAATATATGTTATACTCATTATATAGTAAAAAATCCGCTTTACATAAAATTAATTTTTAAATAATTATAAAAGAGGGTAAAAAATGCGTGATATAGCGCAGATTAGAGATGTTTTCTCCCGCTACGGCGATCTTATGAAGACAAGTGAGCTGTTTAATGAGCGGTTATATTACCAAAATCTTCAGCGGCTTGAGGAAGATGGATATATCGAAAAGGTGCGTTACGGATATTACCGTTGGGCGCAGGATGAGGAACCGAATGAAGCGGATATTGTTTCGCGCCTTTTTCCGGACGGTATTCTTTGTATGGAGACCGCTATGTCCTATTACGGTTATACCGAAGCTTTGCCTGAACGCTGGCATATTGCAGTCAGTAAGGATTCTACAAAATCCCGTTTTAATATAGACTATCCCTTTGTTAAACCTTATTATGTTGAGCAAGAATTATTGACGCTCGGTGAATGTGAGGGTGAGATTGATGGTGCGCGCGTAAGGCTGTATGACCGTGAACGGTTGCTTTGCGATTGTCTGCGGTATCGCAATCGAATAGATAAGGATCTGTTCAATAGCGTCGTTCGTGCTTATATTGATGATCCAATGCGTAATATTTCGCATCTCAATGAATACGCGTCTACCTTGCGGGTCTCTCAAAAGGCTCGGGATCTGCTCGCGATTTGGTTGTAAGTAATTATGATAACTACGGCGGTGTGAGTAAATGACAGCAACAGAATTCTCCCCAAGGATGAAGGCTGCCGCAAGGCAGTACAGCATCGAGTACATTGATACGGTGCGCTACTGTCTGATCAGGGAATTTTTCCGTAGACTTTATTTGTGTGATGAAGCTCACGGTCTTATTCTTCGCGGCAGCTTTCTTGTCCGCCTTCTTACCGATACTATCGGCAAAGAAAGGTCTGTTGATCTGTTATATATTGACGCCCCTTATGATATATCGGTCGATGATATGTACCGTCTGACCGAAAAAATACTGACAAGTGAACAGCTTCATAGCGAAATTGAATTGTCACTGCTTTCGGTACAGGAACTTGAGGAGCAGAAATGCTACAAGGGTTTCAGCATAAATCTGCTTGGTTGTATTGGCTCTGTAAAGCTCGGCTTTAAAATTAATATCGGATTGAACGATGTTTTATATCATGAAGCAGAAATAACAGAGCTTCCCCCCATTACTCAGGATGAGCCTTCTGTAGAGTGTTTAACATATCCTGTTGAAGAGGTTATAGCAGAAAAGCTTGATATTTTGCTTCGGCGCTTCGAGCTTGACCGCCCTATGCGGCATCTGTATGATATATATGAACTTTCCTACACCTTTGATTTTGACGGCTATGAGCTTCAAAAGGCAGTAAGGTGTACGCTTGAGCACAGGAAGAATGATTGCAACTTTGAAAGACTAATACAAATAGGTACGCTTCGTGATGATGAAAGTATGCTGATAGCATGGCAGCACTTTAAGCGCATTAATAATTATGAAGAAAGCTTTGAAACTGTACTGACAAGGGTCTTGAATTTTTTGGAGCCGATATGGAACAGTATAAATCAAGAAAAGCGGTGGAACAGAGAATGGTCGGCAACAAGCGGCAGATGGAAGGACTGTTCATGATTATGTATTGCAAAATTCATAATTATTCGATATAATATTATTGGATTCTTTTTGCTTCGACACGGATCGCCCGTTTCGGTGTGCCCAAACACCAACGGCGTACGTCGGATGCTTTTCCAAAGATCGATCAGAACGAGAAAGGCGGAATTCAAAATGAAACGTCTATGGATCATCCTGCTGGCCCTGCATACGGCTGTTTTCTTTTGTGTAGGGGGCGTGACGGCGGGAGCGAAGGAAGCGAATACTGAGGTTTGGAGTATCTACGCTCTCAAGGAAGATTCCAAGGGGTATCCGTATTATTCCACGCCGCCGTCCTTCGCCTATACCGAAAGGGGTCTGAAGGTGACACCCGCGGCGGAAACAAGCTCCTATACGGTTCAGACGGATCACGCGTATTATCTGGATAAGGGCATCTATATGGAGATCGCTCTGGACGACCCCGGAGCGGTTGGCGTTCTGGTCTTCCATATATGGGATCAAAACGGCGTGCTGGTGAACAACTTCCGTTGCGGCTCGGGCTGGCAGTGCCTGATCCAACTGGATGACGTCGAGTCCAAGTACGCGATGAGCGCGCTCCTTGAGGGAGCGTCGGGAATCATTGATGACGGTGACGTAGAGGTTCTGGGTAGTATGAAGATAACGGCGTCCATCAACGAAGACGGGTGCGCGGTGTACTCTCTGGAGCTGAAGGATGATGTTCTACGTGTGAACGGAAACGTTGTGGTAGGCATGGAGGAAATGCTGGAGTATATGCGGGCGGTGCGTCCCGATGGCAGTGTTTACTTCGGTGTCAGCGTGCTGACGGGTGAAAACAGCGCCCCGATCTCTATGACGGTGACCCGATTCGGCGCTTCCAAAAACACGGCGTTCGTTCCCGGAACCAGCGGCGAGCTTCCCGAAACGGGAGAAGATTCTCCCGGAACGGTTACTCCCGGCCCCGCTGAGTCAACCCCGCCGGAGTCCGATGATACCGCGGAAGACCCTCGGGAGACCGCCTCTGGAGATGATCCCGAAACCGATCCGGACGGAAACCCCGTGCCCGGAGAGACCACTCCCGACGGAACGCCGGATAGCGGGGCGGAAGAGGAACAGACTACGGACGATTTCAAGAGCCCCTTTGAGGAAACCGAGCCTGAAACCAAGCGAACCATTCAGAATGATAAGGTGGACAGCTTCATGGGAAAGCTGGAACAGATCGAATTGCCCCAGTGCGGTGCTTCCTTGGGCGGTAGCGCGCTTGGCATCCTGTCCTTGCTGGCAACCGCGTACATTTGCGCCCGAAAGAGGGAATGATCCTGACGGAGGATCATAGGGATCGCTTGATTCCAATTGAATCAAAAAACGGC
>JAFPCJ010000071.1 GCA_017423885.1 Clostridia bacterium
TAGTGCGGTAAAATGCCATCTGCACTTCCTCGGGAAGAGATGAGGACATTCCCTGCAGATACATCTCCTCAGTATCCTCACCGCAAGGCTCTATAAATAACTGATGACGCTTCTTATCGGCAAAGCGAACTATCTTATCCTCAATACTCGGACAGTATCTCGGACCTACGCCGCTTATGACACCCGAGTAAAGAGGGGAGCGGTGCAGATTTTCAAGAATGACCTTTTTGGTGTCATCATTGGTGTATGAAACATGGCAAAGCACCTTGTTTTCGGGCGGTTTTTCGGTCGAAAAGCTGAACGGCGTTGTCTTTTCATCGCCTGCTTGCTCCTCGAGTGCTTCAAAATTTATGCTTGCGCGGTCAGCTCGTGCAGGTGTTCCCGTTTTGAAGCGGCGAAGCGGCAGACCGAGCTTTTTGAGCGACTCGGCAAGTGCCTTTGCGGGGAAACTGCCGTCGGGACCGCTTTCGTAGTTGACTTCACCGATATAGACGCGACCGCCGAGAAAGGTGCCCGTAGCGATAATAACTGTTTTACAGATAAACTCCGCGCCGAGCTGTGTTACACAGTGCCAGCCGTCGTCAGAATGCTCGAGCGATACCACCTCGGCTTGTTTTACATCAAGACCTGCTTGCAACTCTACAGCATGCTTCATATATCCCGAATAAGCTCTGCGGTCTATCTGTGCGCGAAGTGAGTAAACGGCAGGACCCTTTCCGCGGTTGAGCATACGGCTTTGAAGCGTGGTAGCATCAGCCGCTTTTCCCATCTCGCCGCCTAAAGCATCAAGCTCGCGGACAAGATGTCCCTTTGCGGTTCCTCCGATAGAGGGGTTGCAGGGCATATTTCCGATCCAATCAAGGCTTACGGTAAAAAGTATCGTACTGCAACCAAGCCGTGCGCCTGCAAGCGCCGCTTCTATACCTGCGTGTCCGCCGCCTATAACGGCAATATCGTAACTGTCAGCAAAATATTTTTTGATCTCCAATGTTTTATAACCTCTTTAAAAAAACTCTTTATACCACACCAAAAAGGTGTATACCGTCCATATCTTACGGCTTACATCTGCCTTGCCGCTTTTGTGGGTGTCAAGAAGCTGAAGCAGCTTTTCGGTGTTGAAATACTGCTCGGCGAGATTTGAAGTAAACGCCGCTTTTACTGTCTCGTAATATTTTTCCTCCTTGAGCCAATTTCTTATAGGCACTGGGAAGCCGAGCTTATCCTTCATAGCCGTCTTTCGCGGCAGAGTGCGTTCGGCGGCGCGGCGTAAGGCAAGCTTTGTGGTCTCACTGCTTATCCTGCTTTCAAGCGGTAGCTTAAGCGCCAACTCAAGCACGTTTATATCAAGGAACGGAACTCTTAATTCCAAAGAATTTGCCATGCTCGTTTTATCTGCTTTAAGCAGTATATCACCCATGAGCCACATATTAATGTCAAGATACTGCATTTTGGTAAGCGTGTCCTTGTCGCTGACTTCATCATAAAAGCGGCGGCAAACCGTTTGCGGCGATGCGGCAGACCGCGCTGTTTCACTTTTCAGAATACTGTTGCGCTCTGAAAGTGAGAAAATATCAGCGTTGCCGATATATCTCTCCTCAAGCGTCTTGCCGCGGCGCACAAGGTAATTGATACCTCTTTTTTGCGGCAGATACGAGCAGATCTTTCCAATAATGCGGCGAAGCGCAAAGGGCAGACGGTCATAAAGGGTGAGCGTGTACGGCTCTTGGTAGATGCGGTAACCGCCGAAAAGCTCGTCGGCACCCTCGCCCGACATTACCACCTTTACATGGCGGCTTGCAAGTCGGCTTACGAAATAAAGCGCTACTGCGGCAGGGTCTGCAAGCGGCTCATCCATGTGATACTGTATAAGCGGCAGACTTTCCCAAAAGGACTCGGGGGTTATTTCCTCTGCAATGTTTTCAACACCTATTTTTTCTGCAAATTCCTTTGCATAGTGGATTTCGTTGTAGCGGTCACCCTCATCACTTGCAAAGCCAACGGTAAAGGTCTTATCAACATCTGCCGCTTCGGCAATATAGCTTGAATCTATACCGCTCGAAAGGAAAGAGCCAACCTCAACATCGGCGATTTTATGTGCGGCCACAGACTCGCGTACCGCCGTATCGGTAAGGTCCGCAAAATAATCGAGTACTCCGTTTTCCGGATTGAAATCGGGGCGGAAATAACGCTTTTTGGTGAATACACCGTCACGATAAGTGAAAAAATGTGCAGGCTCAAGCTTGTAAACACCCTCAAAAAAGGTTTCAGAGCAGGGAGAATACTGAAAAGAAAGATAGTGCGCGAGCGCTTGCTCGTTCAGCTTCTTTTCAAAATCGGGATGGTCAAGAAATGACTTTATTTCCGAGCCGAACATAAAGCTTCCGTTCATTTGAGCGTAGTAAAACGGCTTTATTCCGAAGATATCACGCGCACCGAAGAGTGAACGGTCGCGGCGGTCAAATATAACAAAGGCATACATGCCGCGCAGATGTGCAAGAAGTCCCTCGCCCCATTGCTCAAAGCCGTGCAGAAGCACCTCGCTGTCGGAATTATTGGCAAATTGGTGACCGTAGGAAATCAGCTCCTCGCGAAGCGCCTTGTAATTATATATTTCTCCGTTGAAAACGAGAACGAGCGTTTTATCCTCGTTAAACATAGGCTGTTGACCGTCCTCAAGGTCGATAATGCTTAACCGCCTGAAGCCAAGCGCTATGTCAGAGTCTATAAATTTGCCCTCGGAATCGGGACCGCGATGGATTATGCGCTCCATCATTTTTCCGAGTATAGTACCGTCATCTGCGATACGGTTGGTAAAGCCCGTAAATCCGCACATTCAAGTCACCCTTTCTGTTTAAATTAATTTATA
>JAFPCJ010000072.1 GCA_017423885.1 Clostridia bacterium
GTTACTCCTTATTGGGGCGAGTATTCTTGGGGCTCCGGCATAGATGCGGAGAACTGGGATATCGGTACTTCCGAGATAATAGCTGATAATCTGCTTATTGCAGGTGAGGATAACGATGCTGTTATCTACTGGCAGGCTGATAAGGCAGGAACCGTAACAATAGATTCTTATCATATGTGGTCCGAGCTTTGGCCCGAACCTGATAATGGCTACGGTGCAAACGTTCAGATCATCTACAGAACAGCAGCCGAGGCTGAAGATAATGCAGGCGAGTTCACCGTATTGGCTGAATATGATATGAACGCCGAGCCCGCAACCCAGAACGCTCACTTCTACGGTGACGTTGAGGTAGCAGAAGGCGATCAGATCATGATCAAGGTAGGCTATATTGATGGCTTTGCTCATAAGGAAAATCAGGTCAAACCGAATACAACTCTGTATTTCGTAGCTGACTGATAAAAACAGTTGTCAAATGTCGGAAAGTATGTCCCGATATGACGTTTAACTGAAAAATGGCGGCTGCTCCCATTATTTTTGGGAGCAGCCGTGTGAAGCCTTTAAAATAGGGAAAAAGACGCAAGATCAATAACCCTTTAAGCATATTACGAAGTGAATTCGCGATAGGCTTAAAGCATTATTAAAACAGAGGTGTTAAAAATGTGTGAGAAAAAAATAACGGTCGGTACTGCGGTAAAGCAGGTGCTTTGTAATATCGGTATTTATGCCGATAGCGAGAAAACAGCTTTTGAAAAGGCGGTATTCGAGCGCTACATTTCAAATGACGTTTCTATTGATGCGGTTGCTACCAAGGGAATCGTCAAGCAACTTATATATAATGTATACGATATCCTTGAAGAGGTGGCACAGGACGATACACCGCTTTGCGATAAATGTATTGATGAATTTATCCGCGAAGTAAGCAATGAAGCTATACATAAGGTATTCAAAGACCCCACCAACCGCTTCAGAGTGCATCCTATGGAGCATGAGCTTTCAGAGGACAATTCCAATACCGATAAATTCCTTATGGATACAGGCGCAGGCGGCGCGGTCATCAACGCCCCTTGGAAGGATGGCTGGAACCAAAACGCCGAAAACCTCGAAAAGCTTAAAAGCACTGCCGAGATGCTGAAAGAAAGAAAGCTTCATTCATGGCTTTATGACGAGCAGGTATATCCGTCAGGCTGGGCGGCAGGCTATGTAGACACCCCCGATGACCGCTACGTTGCCAAAAATATCGGTATTTCTATCGTAATGGGCACAGGAACGAGCGAAATGCGAGTCGGTCTGCCCGAGAACGGCTATTGGTTTATAAACGGCTTTATTTACGATTATTCGGGCTTTGAAATTCATTTTGATTCTGCCGAGGCGCTTGAGGTCACCGAAAAACAGGTCTCCTTTACAGGTCGCGAGGGACTTTGGATCGCCCTTTGCTTCTTTGTGAGAAATGCAAATATCTGGCCTTATAAATGGGCAAAGGAGATTTCGGCTCCCATCGGTCCGCGTAAGCTGCTTAACTTCCTCGATAAGGAAGCGGTAGATAAATTCCTTGAGGGCTCGATAGAAGCGGTAGCAGATAAGCTCGGCTTTTTGGGCGACTACTTCGAGGCAGTGTTTACCGATGAGCCGTCGCTCCAAGCGCTGTATGACGTTGGCGAAAGACATCGCCCCGCATTCGAAAGCGTGCCCTACGGCAAGGAGCTTTTCGAGTTCTTTGAAAATAAGTACGGCTATGACCTAAGGCAAAAGCTTCCCTACCTTTTCTTCGGTCAATCGGACGAAGCCAAGCGGACAAGAGTGCATTATTGGTCGGTAATAGGAGATATGCTGGTCAAGAATTTCACAGGTAACTACCGCGAGCGCTGTAATAAGCACGGACTGCATTTCTCGGGTCACCTTATCGCCGAGGAAACTCTGTATGCTCAAATCTGCAACTACGGAAATTATATGCAGGTAGTAGGCGAGATGGATTACCCCGGCTTTGATATGTTAAGCGCTTGGAATCCGTTCTTCTGGGAGCGCGGCACCTCGTACAGCAACGGCTGTCTGTACGCCGCTTCTCAAACCAAGCTTAACGGTCATAATACCACCATGGTGGAGATATGTCCTGTCAGCGGTCAGGGAGATTTTCTTAAGGATCCGTTCCTTAATTTTGAAAAGCTTATGACCTCGTCGGTCTTCTGCGGAGCCACCTATGTCAACACCTACGGCTACCGCTTTATGAATGACAACAATATCTTTAATGCACTTAACGAATATATGGGCAGAGTTTGCCTCTTTGCCGCAATGGGTATCAATGACGCCAAGATAGCGGTCTATTACCCTGCCGAGGATATTCAGGCGAATATGATCGAGCAGACCGAGGAAATGTACGATATTTCCGATCCTGTAAAGGCGCTGAACGCTTACGTTGAAAGCCTTTACCACTATCTGTTTACCAATCTAATTGATTTCAATATAGTTTCGGCAGACGGTCTTTCAAAAGCCGTAATAGAAAACGCAAAGCTCAATATTTTAAACATGAGCTATAATGCGGTGATAGTGCCGCCTGTAGAGGTCATGTCATTTGAAGCACTTAAAACCCTTAAAGGCTTTGCCGATAAGGGCGGACGCGTCTTCTTCCTTGAGCGCGTACCCTCACTTGCAGTTGAGAACGTTACTGCCGAGGAGCTGAAGGCTGTAACCGATAGCTTTACGCCCGTAGTGCTCGGTCTTGATAACGTTCTGTTCAGAGCAAAGGTCACCGCAAGCCACGTCTGCGAAAAGTATAGCACCGAGCCTGTTACCAACGGCTCTGCCGCTACCTTCACCTGCTTTGACGGCTGGAGCAGCGATCAGCTTCCTGCAACGCTTGATATTAAGCTTGACGGTAAGCGTACCTTTAATCATCTTGAGCTGTATTCTACCGAGGAGCATGAGCAAAGCGGCTTTAAGGCGCAGTATCATGACGGTAACGAGTGGGTAGAGCTTTGCGAGGTAAAGGATAATACCTATTGCCGCATGAACGGCGATTTTGAGGATATCACCACCGATAATCTGCGTATTGTTTTTGAAAATGGCTGTAAGACCGATGAAAAGATCGCCCGACTCAATGAGATACAAGGCTACAGAATTTATAAGAGCGATAAGCCGAATGAGTTCACCAAAGCCCTGCGCGGTCTTTGCGAGAACAGCGTGACAGTAAGCAACGCCGAGGCTAACAGCCTGCGTATGCGCCGCCTTAAAATGAACGGTGAAAACTGTTATTTTGTGGTCAACACCGTTGACTGCGATCAGACACTTGAGTTTGCTTCGCTTAAAGATGTCGAAATTCGTCTTTATGACCCGATGACGGGCGAAATTACGCGCGGAAGCTCTATAAGCCATACCGTAAGGGAAGGCAGAGCGGTATTCGTGCTTGAAAGCAGGTAAAATATGAGCTTCAGAGATAATTATCGCGATATTATCTGCCGTCTTGCGCGTTTTCGCACAAAAAGCGACTTTGAAACGGTCAAGACCGTCGGAATAATAGATGCGCTGATCGAAAGAGCAAGTACCATTGATGAAGGCGCGCTGCCCGATATGCCCTTGGGAACAGTACCGGGGCATACGATTGAAAACTTTGCAGGTCGCGCAGAGAGGTATCTTTCAGCGCTTGAGCGCGGTGAATATCCCTTAAAGGGGATGTTTACAGAGCCCGGCAAGGCACTTGTTGACCATAGCTTCGTGCAAAAGGACGGCAAGCTTCATATATTTTACAATATCGGCGCTATCGGTTATGAATGGAGCGAACGATACGTAGATTCCTTCGGTCATGCATGGACAGAGGATCTTGTGAATTGGCATATTGAGCCGAGGGTGCTTTATACCGAGCCTAACGGTATAGAATGTTATCAGATATGGTCACCCGGTGTAGTCCAAAAGGGCGATACATATTATATGTATTATACAGGCGTTAACTATAACGTAGCGCAATGTCAATGCCTTGCTACCTCAAAGGATCTTTATAATTGGGAGAAATACGGTAATAATCCCGTACTGCTTCCGGGACCTTGGAACGATTGGAGTGCCGATAAGTGGTCCGACTGCCGCGATGCCTTTGTTTTCATGGAGGATGACGGCACCGCCTATATGTATTACTGTACGGCTGTCAGCGGAAACGGTGTTTATAATGCCGCCGTCGGCATGGCGAAAAGTGATGACATGATACATTGGGAGGATCTCGGCTTCAAGGAATTCGGCAAGGATATCCATGCGCTTGAGTCTCCCTTCGTTATGAAAAAGGACGGACTTTACTATCTTTTCTACACCAAGGTGGGTCACGGCAGCGCCTATGCGGTGTCCGATGCGCCGTTTGGCGGCTGGGAAGATAAGGGAATGATAATCCCTACCGACGGCAGATATGATTGGATCAGCCACGTGCCGTCCTGCAGTGAGGTGTTCGAGTTTAAGGGAGAGTGGTATATCTCCTGCGCTTGGCGGCATCCCGGCTGTGAGCAATATCTTGAAATATTTAAATTAACCTTTAATTCCGACGGTTCTGTAACCCTCGGAGAGAGAATTTCCTGATGGAGAGGTGAGAGAATGAAGGTATATTTCTTAAAAGGACTGTATACCGAAAAGCAGGTTCACTCAGGCTTCTGGGCGGAATTTGAGTACGCACAAGATGAGGGAGAGGTAACACTCTCGCTTGCAGGAAGAACTTGGTACCGAGCCTATTGTAACGGTGTTTATCTGCTTTTTGGTCCTGCAAGAGCGGGGCACTACCATGCAAGACTTGACGTGGTCAACCTTACGCCCCATCTGAAAGCGGGTAAAAATGTTGTATTTATCGAGCTTTGCGGAATGAATGATGGCTCACAGGAAAATACAGGCGAGCAGAGCTTTGTATATGCTGAAATAAAGCAGGGAGAGAAAACCTTGGTTTCCCCCGAGCAGCTTCTCGGAATGAGACTGCCGCAAAGGGCGACAGGTACCGAAAAGTATTCCCACGCGAGAAACTATAACGAGCGGTACACGCTTGATAGCGAGTACGAGCTTTACCGAAGTGAAATGCCTGACCGCAAGCGGCTTGAAGCGATAGAGCCTATAGAGCTTGACGTTACTTTTATCGACCGAGAGCTGCCTGAATGGGATTCGGGTATTCTGGATGACCTTGATTGGATAGGCGCGTTTGATGTTGAAAAGGATGAAAACGCAAAGGCTCCTGTATATTTCTATGAGGACGCGGCTACCTATGATAAGGTAGGCAATCCTTCGGTAGAAGCCTATAAAGATGTGTTTACAGCCTTCAGCGGTCATGTGGGCGAGGATTGCAGAAGCTTTAAGGGCAAAAATGCCTACGCAGTGGATTATGACCTTAAAAACGGCTATGCAGGCTTTATCGGTCTTGAATTTACGGTAGAGCGTGACAATGTGATCGATATTATCCATGCCGATCGCCATACCTACGGCGGATTCCCCCCGAGGGATGACGGTTGTAACAAGGTATTGCGGCTCGAATGTAAGGCAGGGCATTACTGCTTTGAAAGCTTTAATCCTTACTATATGAGATATCTGCGGCTGATAGTCCGTAACGGCGGCGCCTTTAAGATAGACCGCGTATATCTTCGTAAAAACCAGTACAAGGATAAGCGCGCTTCGTACTTTGTCTGCGATGATGAAAAGCTCAACCGTATATTCGCTTCTGCCAAGCAGACCTTCTGTGCTAATTCTACCGATGTTTATATGGACTGTCCCGACCGTGAGCGCGGCGGTTGGCTGTGTGATGCGTTGTTCAGCGCCCGAGCCGAAAAGTATATGTTCGGAAATACAGCGGTAGACCGCGCCATGATAAAGAATTATCTTGACCTTTGGAGCAAGGATCAGTCCTTCAAGGATTTTTACTGCGTGTATCCTTCCAATATTGATACCGCAATGCCTACATGGTCGATGTACTTTATCATACAGCTTTATGAATATCTGAAGATGTCGGGCGATACCGCGCTTGTTGAGGCTTTCCGCGAAAGAGCGCTGGCGCTTAAAGAGTTTTATGACGGCTACACCAATAAAGAGGGTCTGCTCGAGAATATCAAGGGCTGGCTGTTTATCGATTGGTCGGTGTCTAATAACGTCGAATACCTGAACCCCGTAAGCCTTGGTATAAATGCGATTTATTCCCATTGCCTGCGATTGATAGGTGAGATGTACGGCGATAAGAGCGCGAGTGAGGCGGCGGACAGAATAGTTCGGACGGTGCGCTCGTTCAAGAACGAAAACGGACTTTATCCCGATTGCCTTACAAGGGATGAAAACGGCGTTCTTAAACCGGAAAATAAATACACCTCGGCTTGTCAGTATTACTGCCGATACTTCCTCGATGAAGTAAGAGCGGATGAATACGATGAGATAGAACAGCTTATCGAGGGGTACGGTCCCTGCAAGAAGCGGGACGTAAATATTTACGCAGGCGAAGCTGATATATTCATCGGTCTCATGGTAAGGTTTGATCTTTTGCGAAAGATAGGTCGCTTCAATGAGATGCAACGCGAGATAAGAGCGCTTTTCGGTAAGATGACCGATACAGAGCCGGGAACGCTCTGGGAATCGGTAACCGGTGCGAGCAGCCGATGCCACGGCTTTGCTTCAAATGCAGGAGCCATGCTTATACGCGATGTACTCGGTATTGCGGATATTGATGAGATCAATAAAACGGTCACCCTCGCTCCGCATCCTGACCGATTGAAGTTTGCCGACGGCTATGCCACCGCACAGGGCGGTAAGATCACAGCCCGCTGGTATGTAAAAAATAATATCCTTTATTTCACAGCAACTGTTCCCGAAGGGTACAAGGCTATTACCGATTATTCGGGGTTACAGAAGCAATATTGTGAAATAATTTCAGATATAAATACACGAAAGGAAGATGATGAATGAAAACAAAAGGTAAAGTTGGTCTGATACTCGGTATCGTTGCGATTGTTCTCGTCATTGCATTGCTTATAGGTATGCTTACGCAGTGTAATTCGGGAAAACAGCCTGCAGGCGGTACTCCGAGTAAGGACGACACAAGCTCCCAGACTTCTTCGGGCACAAAGCTTAAAAGACCGCTTGTGATCGAGGAAGAAGAGGAAAAGGATGACGGAGAGTCAAATGCTCAGGGCTCCGATGATACATCGGACGGCACTCAGGATGAAGCTCCTAACAGCAGTACACCTGCTCCTTCAGAGCCTGAAGAGGGTGGAACTCCCCTTAAAAATTCCTTTAAGGTTCCCACAAAGGCAATTACAGGCAATTACGAGGTTGGTACTACTACCGAAATTTCTCTTACAACTGCAGTTCAGTACAACAATCCCTATACAGAGGTTGCTGTAAATGCTGTGTTTGAGGGTCCCGAGGGACAAAAGCGTACTGTTCCTGCTTTCTGGGACGGCGGAGATACTTGGAAGATCCGTTTTTCTCCCGATATGGTAGGTGAGTGGAAATTTACCACTAATTGTACCGATGCTACCAACACAGGACTTAACAACCGCACAGGCACCTTTACTGCAAAGAAGTATACAGGTGATTCTGCGGTAGAAAAGCATGGAAGACTCAGAGTCAGCGATGACAAAGAGACCCTTACCTACGGTGACGGCACACCCTTCTTCTGGCTTGCAGATACAAGCTGGTTTGCTTCTACCATTCGTCAGAAGTGGGAATTTGCCAACAACAAGAATTATGATTCGATGTTTAGGGGAATAATTGATGCCCGCGCGGCATCGGGCTATACCACATATCAGATGACCTTGAGTATTAACAACTCTCTTGGCGGTCTCGGAAACGAGGGCGGTATACAATGGCTTGAGAAGTATGAGCGTCCCAACGTTGATTATTGGACCTACTGCGATTACAGAATACAGTACATAGTTGAAAAGGGTATAATCCCTGTTATCGCCTTTGATTGGGGCGGCTCCGTAAATGAGCAAAACTATGAAAAGTATGAGAGGATCGCAAGATATACTCTTGCAAGATATGCTTCCTACCCCATAGTTTGGATGATGTTCGGTGAATTTAATGTCGGAACGGATGAATACCTTTGCGGCCGTCTCGGTCAATATATGAGCGAGAATGATCCGTTCGATAACCTTATCACCATCCATGCTTCGCCTTTCTTTACACAGAGTAATGACGGAACTGACTACGCGGGCGACTACTTCCGCGGTCAGACCTGGTATGACTTTGTTATGAGCGAGGGCGGTCACCATAAGAATTGGGACTACAAAGGCGGCGACGGCTTCCAGATTCTCGATGACTGGGAGGTCTACGAGGCAGACGGTTATAAATTACCGTGGCTCGAGGCCGAGGCTAAATACGAGGAGATCTGGGAAATTCCTGCTAATCAGACCCGTGAGGTCGCATACCTTGCAGTTATGAACGGCTCCATAGGCTACAGCTACGGTGCTGAAGGTCTGTGGCAGGCTACATGGAATTCCGATGATACCTTCCAGACCTACGGCCGTAATCCTACCGCATGGTTCAATGCTCTGCCCAAGGAGATAGGCAGTAAGCACATGACCTATTTCTACAACTTCTTTACCTCGGTTCCGTGGTGGAAGTTAGAGCATGATACCGAAACGGTCACGTTTACCTATAAGGATTATCCGCCGCAGACTGTTTTCCGTCCTACCGTTTCTACCGATGCCAATAAGGATTGGTTGCTGGTTTACTATCCTATGGATAGCATTGCTTCCAACTTTATGTCATTGGGTGAGTACAGCGGCGTTGCAAAGGGACTTGATCCCAAGGCTACCTATACCGCATATTGGTACAATACCTCTACCGGAAAACAGATAGCCATTTCCGATAGCATCAAGGTAAATGCCGACGGTACATACACTCTTCCCATGTATGAAAACATCGAGAAGAGCGATGCTGTGTTCGTAATGAAGAAGAACGGTGCTGCATCTCTTAAGGATGAAATGGTGAAATACGCAAACAGTCAGGATCTTTCCGTTAAGATGGTTACAGGCGAGAAGGCTCTGCCTGCAGTTGCCGAGCCGCCCGCAGATAACATTGAGGTCATAGATCTTGACCATCCGCTTTCCACACAGGGCGAAAACAACATCTACTACTATTCCTACAATGCTAAGACCGACCTTTACAAGCAGATGGTATGTAATACCACCTTGGGTCCGATGTACGGATGGGGTGACTACGTATGGGGAGTTAATGCAGGCGGCTACAGCCTCGGTACCGAAGGCTTCGTTGCAGGCGGACGCTTCTGTTCAGGACCCAATGAGGCGGCATGTGTAGCATGGATCGCTCCGAAGGACGGTTCACTTTCCATAGATGCTGTTCCGTTCTGGCATAATCTGTATCAGGAAAGTAAGGGTATTACCTGGACGATGCTTAAGAATGACGATATCCTTGCCGAATTTGTATTTGATGCTCAAGGCTATAACGGAGATACATATAAGGATACCGTTGAGGTCAAGGAGGGAGACCGTATAATCGTTCGCAACTTCCATAACAATTTCTACGGTACTCATGCAAATCAGGCAAGCGTAGGTACAACGCTCTATTTTACGCCGGCTGAATAAATAAAAAGGAGAACGAATAATGAAAAAAGTATTAGCTATACTTCTTGCATTGTGTATGCTTTTAAGCTTTACTGCATGTAAGAAGAATAATGAGGGTGTAACCTCGGATATAGGTTCTTCCGATACAGGCTCTGACAGCGGTGTTACCGTTGATCAGGAGCTTATGGATAAGATCACTGCAATGAACGATACCGAGCTTATCAAGTATGCTGAAAAGTTAGGTATTGATACTTCTACCTTTGAATACCGCGAGGATCTTGAGCAGGCTGTTTATGATGCCGCAGTTCTTGCAGGCGACAGCGCCATCATTGATCCCGAGGATGTTAAGGATGATGATAACACTTCTTCGGGCACCTCGGGAAACACAGGTAATTCCGGAAGCTCGGGCAATAAGGGCAATTCCGGCTCTACCTCTAACGTAAGCAAAAATGAGGGTACTTCCTCTTCTGTTGACAGCTTCTCCAAGAACGCAAAGTTCTATGAGAAGAAGGTAGACCTTAAGGGTAAGACCATCAAGATCGCAAGCCCTTGGAACGAGTGGAAGTCGGGAGGTCCCCCGAAGCAGGTTGAAGCCGCCGCCGCTCTTACCCAGATCGAAAAGGATTACAACTGTAAAATTGAGGTAGTTACCACCAATTCCAATACCATGCTCCAAGATATCATTACTCAGTATTCCGCAGGTAAGGTATATGCCGATATCATCGAAGCACAGGGTAATGTAGGCTCTCTTGCTCCTTATGTAAAGGATGTAAGCACAGTTAAGTCTCTTGATATCAAAAAGAATGAATGGAATGACTTTATCGGTCAGTCCACCGTATACAAGGGCAAGCAGTACGGCGTTGGCTTTATGATGACCCAGTCTCTTGCTATCTCCCATAACGTAATGTACTTCAACAAGGATGTTATCAGCAAGTATGCCAAGGGCACTGATATGTATAAGCTGGTAAAGGATAAGAAGTGGACCTGGGATAAGATGCTTGAGATCACCAAGACCGTAAATCAGAACTCGGGCGGTAAGGTAAAGGGTGTTGTTACCCAGATCTCATCTACTATTGCCTCTGTTCTTTACACCAACAACGTAAAGCTTACCAAGAAGGTCAACAATAGGTGGGAATTTGATGCCGCTAACGATAATCTCCTTCGCGGACTTCAGTTCTGGAGCGATTACGATAAGGCAGGCTATATTCTTGAGCTTTCTGCCGATGAAGACTGGGGTGCATCCGAGGCTGCCGCTTTCCGTAACGGTCAGTGTGCATTTATGATGGGTGACTACATCCTCGCATCAACTTATCTTAACTCCTACACCAATAAGTACGGCGTTATTCCTTATCCGATGGGCCCTGCAACCAAGGATTACACCACTTTGGCAGGAACCAAGTATTTCTGCTTGCTTGATACCGATAATGCAGAAGCCGCAGGCAGTGTTCTCGTTGCTATGGCAAAGCGTACAGGCTGGGATATGAAGGAATGGGATCAGGTACAGCTCGAATCGGCTCTTCCGGATGATGAGTCTCTCGATATGATGCATCTTATTCTTGACTGCGATTACTATCTCTCTCCCGAAGGAATCTATGAGGATAACTTCAAGAGCACTTGCATGGACGTTATCTACAAGCAGTCTGCAACTCCTGCAGAGGCTATGCAGTCCATCACAAGCACACAGAACACAGCTCTTATTGAGTATTTCGAATACAAATAATTATCCCTTCACCAAAATAAGGAGGAATAGCTTTGAAACATAAAAATAAGTTTCGCTTTGCGGCTTTAGTTCTTGCGTTATGTCTTGTTTTCTCGGTTATTCAGCTCGGCGGCGGCGCCGCCGAGCCCAACGATAAGCTTGACCTGAACGGCAAGATATACAGCCTCGGTGACGGCTGGGAGCCTGCAAGCAGAGTGGTTGATAACAACCTTTCAAGCCAATACCACGGTAAATTCTGGTGGAGCGGTCTTTATTTTGATCTCGGCATCCGTCATGATATTTACGAAATGAGTATCAGCTTTCCTGCAGGTTATCTGCAGGAGGATAACGGCGTAACCGTATATGTTGAGACCGTAAAGGCTCTTAACGGTACGCTCTCGGGTGACGTTATGACCGTTCCCGATAATTCGGCTGAGTTTGATACATACGATACAAGGATATATGAAAAGCATGTTACCGCGAAGGACGGTAATACCATTACCTTCCCCGTTGATTTTACCGCAAGACTTTTCAGAGTACGTATTAATACCGATGACAATCTTATTGTAGACAACAACCGTTTGAATGCTAAATGTACCGATATTTCTGTATACGGTGCTATGGCAGATGACCCCTCAAGCTCCAAACTTAAGAAGGTCTTTGTAGACGGCAAGGAGTATGCAGGTCTTAACTTTGATCAGACCGAGTATTCTCTCCCGATCGCTCCCGATCAGAAAACGGCTCCCGTGCTTACTGCCGAGGCGGTAGGTAAGGGTGCCGAGGTCAAGGTCAATAACCTTACAGGTGAATTTGAGGGCAAGACTGCTACTATCACGGTCACATCCGAGGATGGCATGTCAACAAGCGAGTATAAGTTTACCTTTATTCCCGAGAAGCTCGTTTCCAAGGAAAGACCGATACTTGGATATGTTCACGCCTGGGAAGACGTAAAGAACACCATTGATGACAGCATGGATACCAAGTGGAAGGCGTTTGAGAGCTGGGGCGCGCTGTTTATCGACCTTGGCGCCGAATACGAGCTTTCCCGCTTTGAGATCACCTTTGGCGACGGCGGTACAGGCGTATGGACCTATAAGGTAGACGCTATGACCGAGATGCCCCCTGCAAAGGAAGGCACCACTACTACCGTAGATAATCAGAACTATCTTTTCGGTACTACGTATTTCAAAAATGCTTTAGGCTCGGGAAGCACCGAAACAGCAGGCGTTTACGATCAGATCGTTCTTAACGGAACAGGACGTTACATCCGCCTTTATATAGACGGCTGTTCTTCCTATGATCCCTCAAGCGATACGAAGTGCGTTGTAAAGGATCTTAAGATCTACGCGCTTGAGCCTGCCTTTGAAGCAAAGCTTTCATCGATTACTGTTGACGGTAAGCAGATAAACGGCTTTACTCCCGAAAAGTACAGCTATATGGTAGACGGTTCTTCAAAAATAGGTGTTGTTGACGCCACCACCACTACTACAGGCGCTACCTATAAGGTTGAGCAGTGTACCAAGCTTAACGGCAAGGCTACTATTACAGTAACCTCGGCTGACAAAGAGCATACCGCGGTATATACCGTTGTTTTTGCCGATATCGGCGCTAAATCACAAAACATATCCTATCAGAAGAAGGCTGTAGGTTATAAGGATGCCGAGAAAGATACTTACCCCGGCTACATATTGGACGAAGATCCTGCCACACGTTATACCGGTAAAGCCAAGAACGGCGGCGTTGCGATAGACCTTAAGGGCTA
>JAFPCJ010000073.1 GCA_017423885.1 Clostridia bacterium
GAGCTTGGTCTTGAGGAAAACATCAGCGATTATCTGAAGCTTGCCGAGCTTCAACAACTTATATCGCAGACCGAGGAGGAGCTTTCGGTGGCTATGTCGGAATGGGAAAAAGCCGCCGAACAGATAAACGAATAACCCGAGTGCCTCGGGTGGCAAACGTTTCCGTCCTTAATTAAAAAAGCAGCCTTTGTGCCCGACCGTACCATTGCCGTAGGGACAAGCCTCCGGATTGTCCGTTCAAACGCGTCAATCCACCCGAGTGCCTCGGGCGGCAAACGTTGCCATCCTTAATCAAAAAAGCAGCCTTTGTGCCCGACCGTATTTTAAAATTTATATTCGCTCGTGACGGAGGGATTTGCGCTCTCGCAATGACATCACTCTCAAAAAATTATGGAGTAAAAAAATGGAAAAATATATACTCACTCTTGATGAAGGCACAACAAGTGCCCGCGCTATTATTTTCGACCGTTTTGGCAATACCCGCGCGATAGCACAGCATGAATTTACGCAGATATACCCGCGCGCAGGTCATGTTGAGCATGATGCGGTCGAGATCTTTTCAAAGCAATATTCAGCCGTTACCGAGGCGCTGATAACCTCTGATATCAGTCCTGAGCAGATAGCGGCGGTAGGTATCACCAATCAGCGCGAGACCACCGTTATCTGGGACAAGAATACCGGAAATCCCATATACAATGCAATAGTCTGGCAATGTCGCCGTACCGCAGATATCTGCGAGAAAATAAAGGCGGACGGTCATGAGGAATACATAAAAAGCGTTACAGGACTGCCTGTTGATGCCTATTTCAGCGCAACCAAGATAAAATGGCTGCTTGATAACGTGCCAAATGCGCGTGAGCGTGCAAAGCGCGGTGAGCTTTTGTTCGGAACTGTAGACACATGGCTTTTATGGAAGCTTTCAAACGGGCGCATCCATGCTACCGACCGCACCAATGCCGCACGCACCATGCTTTATAATATTCATACACTTTCATGGGATAAAAAGCTGCTTGAGCTGCTTGATATACCCGAATGTATCCTGCCCGAGGTTTATGAAAGCGGTCACAATTACGGAAATATAAACATAATGGGTGCTGAAATTCCGGTTTGCGGAATTGCAGGCGACCAGCAGGCGGCGCTTTACGGTCAGCATTGCTTCAGCGCAGGTCAGGTCAAGAACACCTATGGAACAGGCTGTTTTTTGCTTATGAACACAGGAAATGATCCGTGCCGCAGTAAAAACGGTCTGGTCACCACCCTTGCCGCTTCACTTGACGGAAAGCCTGCACAGTACGCGCTTGAGGGAAGCGTTTTTATCGGCGGAGCCGTAATACAATGGCTTCGCGACGAGCTTGGTCTTATAGCAACTTCGGCGCAAAGCGAGGAGTGCGCGCGCAAAGTCAAGGACACAAACGGCGTTTATGTAGTGCCCGCTTTTTCGGGGCTTGGCGCTCCGTATTGGGATATGTATGCAAAAGGAAATATATGCGGTCTCACCCGAGGAAGCGGCAAGGACCATATCGTCCGCGCGGCGCTTGAATCCATCGCATATCAAACGGATGACCTTATCTGTGCCATGCGTGCCGACAGCGGTCTGCCGATAGATGCTGTTCGCGTAGACGGCGGAGCGGCGGCGAATGACTTTTTGATGCAGTTCCAATCGGATATTTCCGATACAAGAGCCGTCCGCCCTCAAAGTCATGAAGCAACGGCTTTGGGTGCCGCTTTTCTTGCAGGTCTTACCTGCGGTTTCTGGCAAAGTACTGATGAGCTTGACGAGCTTGAAAAGGACTGCACC
>JAFPCJ010000074.1 GCA_017423885.1 Clostridia bacterium
GTATTCGCTCTGCGCTCTTTTTTCGGTAAGAAGTCCGAGTGGCTTGCCTGCAGTGAAGCTTACTGTCTTTTGTGTACCGTTTTTAAGCTTTACCGTTTTATTTTCGGGTAACTCGGGAGCAATTTCGGTATAGGAATAGTTTGAAAAGCCGTAGTCAAGCAGTTTTTTTGCTCCGTTAAATCGGTCATTGCTTGTTTCTCCGCCCATTATAACGGCAACAAGCTCCATTCCGTCTCGCTCGGCGGTTGCAGAAAGACAGTACCCTGCGCCCGAGGTGGTGCCTGTTTTAAGTCCCGTTGTACCCTTGTAAAAGCGTACAAGCTTGTTGGTGTTTACAAGCTCACTTTTACCGTCACGCAGAGTGTCCATCCAAACGGTGGAATACTCCTTTATAAGTGGATGCTTGATAAGCTCGGCAGACATAAGTCCTACGTCATGCGCCGAGGTTACGTGGCCTTCGGCATCAAGTCCTGTGCAGTTTTTAAAGGTGGTATTGCTCATGCCAAGCTCCTGCGCCCGCTCGTTCATAAGTGCTACAAAGCCTTCCTCGCTTCCTGCTATCGCTTCACCGAGTGCTACGGTAGCATCATTTGCCGAGGCGATAACGGTAGCCTTTAAAAGGTCATGAACACTCATCCCTTCGCCCGGTTCTAGCCATATCTGCGAGCCGCCCATACTGCAAGCATGCTCACTTGCGGAAATTAAGGTCTCGAGCGTTAGTTCTTTGCGGTCAATGGCTTCCATAATGAGCAGGAGCGACATTATTTTTGTGATTGAAGCAGGCTTCAGTACCTCGTCCGAGTTATTTTCGTACAGCACCCTGCCTGAGTGCGGCTCGATGAGAAAAGCCGATTTCGCTTTAATATCAAGGGTTTCTCCTATAGCGGCATTGGTGGAAACCGCTTCAAGCGGTATTTCAAGGTCGCTAATATCGCATTCACTTGATACGGTGACCGCTGTTGATGAAGCCGAAACGGTAACGAAAGACGAAAAAGCAAAGACGCAAAGCAGTATACAAATTATTTTTTTAAACAAAACGACACACCTCTTATAAATTTCTTCATAAAAAGATATGCCGTTTTTTCTGCGGTAATTCATTAATTTATTTTCTCTGATCGCTTTTCGGATTTACACCGAACTCCTTTTTGTATGCCTTGTAAAATGAAACGTAATCGTTAAAACCGCATTTTGCGTATACTACCGACGGTTTTTCGCCGCTTAAAAGCCATGAGCGCGCGGTATACAGCCTTTTAATTACAATGTAGTTCCAGACGGTAGACCCTGTATCGCGGCGGAATATGCGGTTTAGCTGTGAACGGCTGATGTAAAACCGCTCGCAAATAAGCTCAAGCGAAAGCTCTTCAAATAAGTGACGGTTGATATAGGCAATTATTTCAAAGGTCTTGTTTGATGGCGGCTCGGTCTTTTTTCGTTGAATAGCCGAAAAAGCAAAAGAAAGCTCATCGAGAAGCGGCAGCAAATAGATCAGCTTTTGCTGTTCGGTGGTTGCTGCGGCGATTTTTTCAAGGTAATAGAACCAATGGTTATCAGGGTTTTTGCGACCGCTCAAGCGGTTGTACTGTCCGAGCGGACGTTGTTCAAACATTGTTGTCAGTGTGTGCTCGGGGTCGATCGCCTCAATAATACTTGGAGAAAAGTTTACGGTTATTCGCACATACCGTGCGTTAGAGCGGGGGATAAGATGGTGCGCTTCGGAGCGGCGCATAAGCATAATGTCACCCTTTTTGAGCGGATACAGATTTCCCTCAACCGAATAAAGTGCGTCTCCTTCAATAAATCCAAGTATCTCATAATTGTCATGTGTGTGCATTTTAAAATCAAAATCCATAGGACGTTCGTTTGCGCTGTAGCTTGATATTATTTTTTCGGTCATGCGGCTCACCTCTTTAGATATAAGTATAATTAATATTGCGCTTTTTTTCAATGTTTTTTTGCAGTTTTTTTATATTGATTAATAATATAGTCTAAAGTATAATAAAAAAGAAAGGATGATGTTTAAATGAGAATATTTGCATTTGCCGATGAAGCTAATAATATGATAGACGGTCAGATAGCCGCCATGCGCAGAAATTCGCTTGCAGGTCTTGAAATAAGAAATGTAGACGGAGTGAATATATCCGATATAACCGCCGATAAGGCAAAGGAAGTAAGAAAAAAGCTTGATGACGCAGGCTTTATTACCTGGTCGGTAGGCTCACCTATCGGAAAGATCGATATCGAAAAGGATGATTTTGCCGCCCATACCGAGAAATTCAAGAAAACATTAGAGCTTGGAAACATTCTCGGAGCCGGCAATATCCGTCTTTTCTCCTTTTATATTCCGCAGGATAAAAACGCTGCTGACTATAAAAATGAGGTCATTGACCGCCTCGGTCTGTTCTGCGATATAGCCAAGGGCAGCGGAATAGAGCTTTGCCATGAGAACGAAAAGGGTATTTACGGTGATATCGCGGCGCGCTGTCTTGATATTCATAAGGCTTTGCCGCAGCTTCGCGGAATTTTTGACCCTGCAAACTTTGTACAATGCGGTCAGAATACCCTTGAAGCATGGGAAATGCTCGGCTCTTACATAAAATATATGCATATCAAGGATTCGCTTTTGGATGGCACCGTAGTTCCCGCGGGTGAGGGAGAAGGCAACCTGCCCTTTATTCTCGGCGAATTTATGCGCCGCGGCGGTGACGCTGTGACCTTGGAGCCGCATCTTCGTGTTTTCAGCGGTCTTGCAGAGCTTGAACGCGAGGGCGAGGAGAGCAACGTGGGAAAATATAATTACCCCGATAATGATACCGCATTTGATGCGGCAAGTGATGCATTGAAAAAGATTATTTTCAAATAAAGGAGTAGTTTTAAATGAGAATAGGAGCACAGTTTTTTACTTTAAGAGAGCATTGCCAAACGCTTGACGGTCTTGCCCAAAGCCTTAAAAAGGTGGCAGATATCGGCTATGAATATGTACAGATATCGGGTACTTGCGCGTATGAAGCTGATTGGCTAAAGCAGGAGCTTGACCGTAACGGTCTTAAGTGTGTACTGACACATATTGCGCCCGACCGTCTTATAAATGAGACACAAAAGGTAGCGGCAGACCATGATATATTCGATTGCCGCCATGTAGGACTCGGTTATTTCGGCTTTAATGAAGCCGAAGATGCAACCAAGTATGATACTTTTGTTAAGACCTATAAGCCTGTAGCTGAAGAGCTTAAGAAGTGCGGCAAGTATTTCATGTACCACAATCATGCACATGAGTTTACAAAGCTCGGCGGCAAGACCATCCTCGGTAAGCTGAGTGAGGATTTCGCACCAGACGAGTTGGGCTTTACTCTTGATACATATTGGGTACAGGCAGGCGGCGGTGATCCTGCACAATGGATCGAGTTGCTTTCGGGAAGAGTTCCTTGCATTCACCTTAAGGACATGGTCTATGACAAGCAAATGGCAGTAATTGGCGAGGGAAATATCAATTTTGACCGCGTTTTTGAAAAGGCAGAGACTTCAGGTACTGAATATATGATAGTTGAGCAGGATCATTGCTATGGTGAAGATCCGTTTGAATGCTTAAAGAGAAGCTATAATTATTTAAAGGCCCAAGGATTCAAGTAAAGGGTGAACATCATGAAAAATGTCCGTTTCGGAATTATCGGTACGGGAAACATGGGTACGGCTCATGCCGCTTGTCTTTATGACAATCAAATAGAGGGCGCAACGCTTACCGCCTTGTGCGATATACGCCCCGAGAGAATAGAATACTGTAAGCAGTCCTACAGCAATGTCAGACTGTTTGATGACTATAAAAAACTTATAGACTCGGGATGCGTTGATGCTGTAATTGTGGCAACACCTCATCCTCTCCATGCACAGATAGCGATATACGCTTTGCGTTCGGGGCTTCATGTGCTTTCCGAAAAGCCGATAGATATATCGGTAACGAAAGCAAGAGAGCTTAACCGTGTTGCTTTAAGTAGCGGCAAGGTGTTCGGTATCATGTTCAATCAGCGTACAAATGAATTGTTTTTCCGCGCCCGTGAGATAGTGCAGAGCGGATATCTCGGTGAGCTTAAGCGCTCGGTATGGGTCATAACGAACTGGTACCGTACACAGCATTATTATGATTCGGGTGATTGGCGTGCCACTTGGGCAGGCGAGGGCGGCGGAGTGTTGCTTAATCAAGCTCCCCATAATCTTGACCTTTGGCAATGGATATGCGGAATGCCTGTATCTGTTAGAGCTGTCTGCGATGTTGCAAAGTACCATAATATTGAGGTGGAGGACGATGCCACTATCTTTGCGCGCTATAAAAACGGCGCTACAGGTGTGTTTATTACAAGCACGGGAGAATTTCCCGGAACAAATCGCCTTGAAATTTCCGGTGACCGCGGAAAATTGGTTATTGAAAACGGTGTCTTGAAGTGGTGGAAGCTGTCATGTCCCGAGCGGGAGTTCTGCTTTGAGTGTGAGCAAAGCTTTGCGGAGATACCTACAGAATATACCGAGATCAAGAGCAATTCAAAGGAAAGCGCCCATCCGGGAATACTTCGTAATTTTACCCGAAGCATACTTTACGGTGAGCCACTTTTAGCGCCCGGTACAGACGGTATAAACGAGCTTTCCATATCAAACGCCGCATATCTTTCTTCTTGGAAGGGTGGAGCAGAGATCGCTTTACCGCTTGACGGCGAGGAATTTGATCGGTTGCTTGAAGAACGAAAGAAGA
>JAFPCJ010000075.1 GCA_017423885.1 Clostridia bacterium
AAAATAAATATATCCTGCTTAAGCTATTTTTCAAAGCAATTCAGGGCGCATTTCGGAATAAGTCCGAAGGACTACCAGAAATCCCATCGAAAGCCCTTCCCAAAGGATGAGCAGGTATAAAGCTTACCAATCGGTCGCAGAAAAGTAAATACCCATAAAATAGCCAAAAAAGAAAAACTCGGCACAATAATTTTTGTTGCTGAGTTTTTCTTTTTGCTCTTGTTTTTTATATGGCGTTGTGTTAAAATCTGCAAGGGTTTGAGAACACGCTTACTTTTGCGGTGTATCTCTCCAATTTTTTTGTAAAGAGATGACATATTTTGAGTACATTATTATCAGTCTCCGTAGCATTGCTTACGGGTCTTATCATGACAAGACTTTTTAAGCCGCTGAAATTGCCGTCGGTCACGGCATATCTCATTGCAGGTGTGCTTATAGGACCTTATTTCCTTGGAAGACTCGGATTTAAGGGTATAGGCTTTACCTCTGCCGATGCCGTAACACAGTTGGCACTCGTTTCAGAGGTAGCTCTCGGCTTCATTGCCTTTTCGATCGGTAACGAATTCAGATTAGAGGACCTTAAAAAAACAGGAAAGCAGGCATTTACAATAGGTGTTATACAAGCCCTCACTGCCACACTCTTGGTAGATCTTGCACTGCTTGCAGTTCATCTGATAATGCCTGACAAATTAAGTGTTCCACAGCTTTTGACCCTTGGCGCCATTGCTACCGCCACCGCCCCCGCGGCAACGCTTATGGTCGTCCGTCAGTACAAGGCTCACGGTCCACTCACAAAGCTTTTGCTTCCGATAGTTGCTTTGGATGATGCGGTAGGTCTCATTGTTTTTGCCGTTTCCTTCGGTATCGCCAAAACACTCGTAAGCGGCGAAATAGATATGTTTTCATTGCTCGTAAACCCGATTATCGAAATCGTTTGCTCACTTATACTCGGCGCGATAATGGGATGGATACTCACACAGCTTGAAAAGCTTTTCAATTCCAACACAAACCGACTCAACCTTACCATTGCGGCGGTTTTTCTCACCGCTTCACTTGCCATGCTTGACTTTAAGATAGGCCCTGTCCATATTCAGTTTTCCTCTCTGCTTGTATGCATGATGCTCGGAACGGTATTCTGCAATATCTGTCCGCTTTCTCACGATCTTATGGCGGCATCCGATAAATGGACATCTCCCCTTTTCGCACTTTTCTTTGTTATCAGCGGTGCTGAGCTTGAGTTAAGTGTTTTCACCGATCTTGCAATAGTTTTCATAGGTCTCATCTATATCATATTCCGCTCCATAGGAAAATACAGCGGAACCTTTGCAAGTGCCAAACTATCAAAATGCGAGCCACAGATATGCAAATATCTCGGTATCACCCTTTTACCGCAGGCAGGCGTTGCACTCGGCATGTGCACCACTGCAATGCAATTAGGTGATGAAGGACGTCTTATTCGCAATATAACACTCTTTGCAGTGCTTATATACGAGCTTGTAGGTCCTCTGCTCACCCGTCAGGCACTTGCTGCCGCAGGCGAGATCAAGCCTATGCCCGATCACGTTAAGCAACGCCGTCAGACAAAGCTTGACGAAGCCAAAAACAGAAATACATAAAATAACACTGCCACCCAAAACAAACGCGGAAGAAGCAAACCAAGGCTTCTTCCGCGTTTTAATTTTCACGCCTTTAAAGACAAAAACACGGTGCTCCGTTTGGAACACCGTGTTTGATTATTAATCCTTTTGAGCTTCAGCAATTATTTTCTGTGCAATATTGGCAGGAACGTCCTCATAACGTGCAAACTCAAGCGTAAATGTAGCTGTACCCTGAGTAATAGAACGCATAGCGGTAGAGAAATCGGACATCTCGGAGATCGGAACCTCACCGACTACCTCCTGCTGCTTATTAACGGTAGGATTCATACCGATAATACGGCCGCGGCGCTTATTGATATCGCCGATAACGTCACCGAGCATTTCATCGGGAACGATTACTTTAAGTGTGCCGATAGGCTCAAGCAATACGGGATTTGCCTGTGCAACGCCTTCCTTGAACGCGATGGATGCCGCAGTCTTAAATGCCATTTCAGACGAGTCAACAGGGTGGTATGAGCCATCCACGAGAGTCGCCTTGATGCCAACCATCGGGTAGCCTGCAAGTACACCCTTCGAGGTGCTGTCACGCAGACCCTTTTCAACTGCGGGGAAGAAGTTCTTGGGAACCGCTCCGCCAAATACCTTTTCCTCGAATATCAGCTCATCGCTGTCACAAGGCTCAAATTCGATCCAAACATCACCGAACTGACCGTGACCGCCCGACTGCTTCTTATGTCTGCCCTGAACCTTGACCGATTTACGGATGGTCTCGCGGTATGCAACCTTCGGAGACTGCAGTACAACATCGGCGCCGAACTTGGATTTAAGTCTTGAAATTATAACGTCTATATGCTGCTCGCCAAGAGCCGAGATTATCTGCTCCTTGGTCTCATTATCATAGCCTACACTGATAGTAGGATCTTCTTCTGCAAGACGTGAAAGTCCCGAGGAGATCTTTTCCTCGTCGCCCTTCTTCTGCGGATATACCGCCATAGAAAGCGAAGGAGCAGGGAATTCTATCTTTGCAACGGCGATCTTTCCGCTCTCGGAAAGGGTATCACCGGTAAGAACATCGCCAAGTTTGGATACCGAGCCGATATCGCCCGCTTCAATAACGTCTATATCCTCCTGCTTGCTGCCCTTGAGCACCATGACCTTGGCAAGGCGTTCTTCGTTGCCTGTACGGTTATTCTTAAGGCGCATATCGCCCTTAACCCTACCCGAAACAACCTTGAAATAGGAAAGCTTTCCGACAAACGGGTCGGCAATAGTCTTGAAAATACGGATGACAGCTTCACCGTCTGCCGATACAGCAAGCTCGTCGCCGTCCTCGGTCATGACCTTAGCTTCGTTTGCAGAGGGCATAAGCTCGATGATACTTTCGGTAAATACGCTGATACCGTCACCGTTCTGCTGAACGCCCGAATAAACAGGGCAGATATCTCCTGCGGCAATACCTGCGCGCAGACCTGAAATTATTTCATCGCGGGCAAACTCCTCGCCGCCGAAATATTTTTCCATAAGCTCATCATCGGTAGAAGCAACCGCCTCAAGCATAAGGCTACGCATCTGATCTATCTCGTTGCTTACCGGCATGCGAAGCTCTTTCTTCTCAATCCCCTCAAAGGCATAAGCCTTGTTCTCGATAAGATCTATGTAACCCTTTACCGCCTCGCCCTCAATATAGGGAACGAATATCGGGCAGATGACCGAACCGTAATTTGCGGTAAGCAAAGACAAAACCTGATAGAAGTGAGCATGTGACGAATCAAGCTTACCTATAAAGAAGCCGACGCTCTTTCCCAAAGCACGAGCCTTTTCAAAGGCTTGCTTTGCTCCGACGGTAAGACCAGATTTACCCGAAATAACTACAACGGCAGAATCGGCAGCATCAAGTGCTTCGCATACTCCGCCCGCAAAATCAAACTGTCCGGGAGCATCGATAAGATTAAGCTTCTTCGAGCCGATCTCCAACGCATATACAGCCGTAGATACCGAAACCTTACGCTTCTTCTCTTCGGCGTCAAAATCAAGCACTGTGGTCCCGTCAGAAGATTTGCCTATTCGCTCGGTAGCCTTTCCGTAAAATAGAACCGCGTCAGCAAGTGTTGTCTTGCCCGAGCCGCCATGTCCTAACAAGGCGACATTTTTAATCAAATCTCCTGCGTACTGTTTCATTGTGTGTACACTCCTTATGAATTGGTATATCTTTATGATTCCTGAATTTGGAACCTGTTGCTAATAAGTATAACACAATTCTTTAGAAGTTACAACTAATTTTTTTAAAAAGTTGAATTTTTTTTATGAAGAAAGCATAAATACTCGAGATTTGTCGAACCTCACCAAAGCAGGTAGGCAGTCTATAAATATTCTGACGGAAAAAGTAACATTTTTGAAAACATTTGTAACCGAATTGTTCCTGCTATTTTTTCTAAAACTATGTATAATGATAATATAAACAAAAAGGAGGTGCCGAGATTGAAGCGCAGAATATTTATTTTAGCTCTTATTTGCATACTTTTGACAGCAGCCTTTGCGCCCAATTCAAGCGCGGCGCCTGCAAAAGCAGAAAAGGAAGCCGTTGAGATATCAGCCGAGCAGGTAAAAGCGGCTCGCTTCCTCAATATGCTTAATCATAACTACAATTATAATGACGATATCGCCTCGGTCGATACAATAGTTAATAATTCCGTTCTTGCGCTTCTTGATCAGCGCGATGAAAACAACGAGGATTTCGTTCCTGCTGACTTGGTTTGTGACTATGTCATGAATATGTACGGCATCGAGATAGTTGATCTTACGGCTCTTAACGCCGAATATCCGCAGGCTGACGGTTTTGTTTACATCATCCCCCGCGGCTTTACTTCATATTCTCATGAGTATATTTCGTCTACTGTCAACGAGGATGGAAGCACTACGGTCTATACCTCTGTCACACTTGATTATCATGACGGAGAGAGCGAGACCTTTGATTGCGTTTCTCTTTTCGTGCCCAACGAAGCATCTGCTTTCGGTTACAGCATCATCCGCTCGGATATTCAGTATAACGCGCAAGCGGTATGATCTTTTATTACTACAAAAAGAAAACTTCCCTTATTGCATTTAAGCTTTAAGGGAAGTTTTTTGTTTAAGGAAGAATATATATTTCAACTGTTCTTACACCGAACGCGCGGCAAGCGCTCTCGCTCGACATAAAAAGGTCAACTCCTGTAGGATGTCTCTTTATAAATCCGCCTGTATCAGCAGCAACGGCATAGCCGTAAATATATCTGCCGTCAACGGTTTTTATATACATTCTTGTACCGTAAGGAATATAATTCGGGTTTACCGCAATGTAACCCGGCTGCGGTGCCACACCTGTAGAGCAGTTATTGCCGGTATAGGTATAAGCAGTAGCGCGCGAGGTTATCTTCTTGGTATACTTTACAGGAACGCCGTTAGCATCAAGCTCAATGGGCGCATTGGGCTTCAGAGTGGAAACACTCTTAACGTCAGCACTTGTCTTGACTGCCTGAGGAGCTGTAAACTTTGTACCTACGGTACGCTTTGCATCAACAGCGGCGGAAAGCAATACCTTGCTTTCGATCTTGGTTTCAGTCTTAACACCGTTTACATACTTTTCGGTGTAGTTGACCTGTTGAGAACCGTTTTTGCCGCCCTCGACCTTTTCAGTACCTGCAGCCATGTTTACGTCAGTTACCGTAACGGTCTTATAAGCGATAGCCTCGGTATACTGTCCCGATACATAGTCAATATCAGTATAGTCTATATAGACTGTATCCTCAACCAAGGTATCGGCGGCAGGCTGTATCATATCATATTTATCAATGCTGTAGCCTGCAGCAGAAAGTATCTCGCCGACTGTTGCGGCGGCTGTCTCAAATTCCTTTGTTTCTTCTCCCACAGTAATAAATACAGGGAAAAGATACTCGATATTTACCGAAGTGGTTCTGTCTGTTGTTTCGGAGGAAACTATTCTGTAATTATCCGAGCGAAGACCTGCGGCGCTCAATGCGGCAGGAATGTTTCCCGAAAGGGAACGGATAAGATAGTTTCTCTCACCGTCAGCAATGCGAATGATCTTGGCTGTATTACCGAGGATCACAGATCCCGTTAACGCAAGAGCTACGCAGAGGATGATCGCGACCGCACGGTTTAACTGTACGAAGCGCAACGCACCTTGACGGATTTTATCCATATTAAACATCCAATAACTCCTTTTGTCTTTTTGGTTGAATGCCGTAAAAGGCGCTTCAATTTCTAAGGCTTGCCCATTATAAACGCAGAAAAAACTAATGTCAAGGCAAAAAAATTCAAGAATTTTAGTGATTTTGCATATCAAAAACAAAA
>JAFPCJ010000076.1 GCA_017423885.1 Clostridia bacterium
AGTGAAGCCGTCTACATTAACAATGTTAAGAATTGCGCCCGAATAGCCGTTTTCATCAAAAAGATCGGGCTTGCGGTTTTGCTCGGCGGTATTGTTGCCATCCCAAATTCCGCCTATAATCTCAATGTTGCGTTCCCCGTTTTCAACATCTGCATTGGAAAGCAGAAAATCACCGCGTTTTTTGCGCTTGTTACTTTTCATAACAAGCTTTGCTGTGCGGTCGGCAATAATACGGGTGTTTGAATGTACCTTGAGAGTATCCGAAATGCAGTAAATTCCCTGCGGAATAATCACTTCTTCTGCGCCGCTGTCAAGGGCAGACTGTACGGCAATGTAATCATCGGCAATGCCGTCTCCCAAAGCACCGAATTCTTTAATGTTTACACTTTTCATAGTCATTTATCCTTTTTATTAAGGGTGCCGCATTGATAAGCGACACCCTTTGTTTTTTTATCCGAAAACCTTACGCTTACATACTTCCTTGCATTTTCCGCAACCGTTGCAGAGCGAATGATCGATTACTGCACAGTTATCGACTACCTTTACGGCACCTGTCGGACAATTCTTTTCGCATTGCATACAGGCGATACAAGAAACACGGCAAGCTTTGGCTACCGCCGCACCGCGCGACTTATTTGAGCAATTCGCATGAACGGGAGAGCCTTTCGGAACGAGTGAGATAAGCGTTTTAGGGCATGCTTTGACGCATTTTCCGCACGCAGTACACTTTTCCTCGCAGATCACGGGGCGACCGTCTTTAATGGTTATTGCGCCGTAATCGCAGGCGCGCATACAGTCTCCGAAGCCCATGCAGCCATAGCGGCACATCAGCGGTCCCGAGTGGATAAGATTTGCGGCATTACAGCTTTGCATACCGCTGTAATCAAATTTATTCGGTGTGCATTCGGGAGTGCCTGCACAGTGGATATGCGCTACCATGGGCGCTATCTCTCCCGCTTCAACTCCGAGTATTTCCGCTAAAACCGCAACGGTTGAATTTCCGCCGGGGGCGCACTTATCGGGGGTGACCTCACCTGCGGCGAGAGCGGCGGCATAGCCGTCACATCCGGAGAATCCACATGCGCCGCAGTTGGCGCCCGGAAGAGCCTCGCGGAGCTGTTCCTGACGCTCGTCAACCGGAACAGCCATAAATTTAGAGGCAAGAGCAAGACCTACACCTGCGATAAGTCCTATAACGGCTACTATCAGTACGGGTATTAATATCTGGGTCATGATTTAACCTCCTATTCCTGCAAAGCCGAGGAATGAAAGGGAAACCAAAGCCGCGGCAATGAGAGTGATGGGCAGACCCTTTAAAAACTCGGGGATATTCGAGGTCTCAAGCCTTGTTCTGACTCCTGAGAAGAGGAGCATTGCAAGCATAAAGCCGAGTCCCGCGCCGAGAGCGTTAAAGAGCGACTGCACATAATTCATTTCGTTGGTGATGTTGAGCATCGTGATACCGAGAACGGCACAGTTGGTCGTAATAAGCGGCAGATAGATGCCGAGCGCCTTATATATCGGCGGAATGAATTTTTTGAGAAAAATTTCAATGAGCTGAACTATTGCGGCTATAACGAGAATGAAAACGATGGTCTCGAGATAGGTGTAGTCAGGCATCAAAAGATAGGTGTAAATAGGCCATGTGACTGCGGTGGCTACTACCATAACAAGCGTTACAGCTATACTCATTGACATTGCGGTGCCGACCTTCTTGGAGACACCCAAAAACGGACAGATTCCGAGGAATTTGGAAAGCACCATGTTGCTTGTGAGTATACCTGCGAGCAGAATGGCGGCAATGCTTGTGTTATTCATTTACAGCCACCTCCTCTTTGCATTCTGCCTGCGCGCAGCTATCTCTTGAGGGACAGTTTTCGCAGCCAATGTGATCTACGGTCTTTTTGCCTTGGCTTTTGGCTATGGCATTAGATGCGGCAACAAGAATACCGAAAACGAAGAAGCCGCCGGGAGGCAAAAGGAAGATTATCATGGGGTCAATAAGCTCGGCGGTTATGGGGAAGGAGAAAAGTGTTCCTGCTCCCAAAAGCTCGCGGATAGCGCCCATGAGGGTGAGGGTGGCAGTAAAGCCGAGTCCCATTCCGAGTCCGTCCAATGCAGAGGGAAGTACGGAATTTTTAGATGCGAACATTTCGGCTCGCGCAAGAATAATGCAGTTTACAACAATAAGCGGCAAGAAAATTCCGAGAGCCTTGTCTATTGAAGGTAAAAACGCCTTTACAAGCATCTGAACAACGCTTACAAAGCCTGCGATTATAGTAATGAAAGCCGGAATACGCACCTTATCGGGAATGATATTTCTCAAAAGCGAGATAACGACATTTGAGCAGATAAGTACTACTGTTGCCGCAACACCCATGCCTATGCCGTTTATTGCGGCGGTGGTAACGGCAAGCGTAGGACAGGTGCCGAGCACCAAACGCAAAACAGGGTTTTCTTTGATAAGACCGTTCGTGAGTACATTAAGATTTTTATTTTTCATCTGCCGTCACCTCCTGTACTTCGGTTTTTCCCATAGTTAAAATTTCAGAATATACTTCAAGCGCATCATTTACAGCATTCTTGACGGCTGTAGAGGATATAGTAGCACCGGTTACGGGGCTTACCTCGTTCTTGGCATTATCAGCACCGTTCTTTTTGATAGAAACTTCGCCCATCATGCCGGTGAACTGACTGTAAAAGCTTTCTTTGGTGACGTTTTGTCCGAGTCCCGGAGTTTCGTTTGAAACGTCAAGTATTTTGACTGCCTTAACGGTTCCGTCGGTATTGATTGCGGTCATTACCGAAACATCGCCGCCGTAGCCCTTGGCAACGTTTGTTACAATATAGCCTACAAGTGCATCGTCGTCTTTGGCTGTGAAGTATTCATTTCCTTTGATTTCGGCCTCTGTAAATTCACAGTCGGCAAACAGAGTAGACATAGCTTCATCACGCTGTTTTATCGCAAGCTCGGCAATGCGCTTTTGGGTTATGGCATTCGTGCCTGCCAAAGCAAAGGGAATTATAATGCATATAGCAAGCAATACTACAACAGGCATTATGATGCTTTCAAAATTATCGGAAAGCGATTTTTTGATATCAGCCATTTTCCTTTACCTCCTTTGCTCCGAAGGGCTTCGAGAGGGTGAGACGGTTGATGTGCGGAACGAGAATGTTCATAAGAAGTATAGAATAGGACACTCCCTCGGGTAAAGCCGCCCATTTTCTGATAACAAAGGTAAGCAGACCGCAGCCTATTCCGAATATCAGCTTTCCGAGTGGGGTGGTGGGGCTGGTGGTGTAGTCGGTCGCCATAAATATTGCGCCGAGCATAAGTCCGCCGCCGAATATATAAAGCGGAAGATTTTCACCGAATATAAGCGACATTACCGCTACCGTACCTATAAAGGAAAGCGGTATTACAGGACTTATAACGCGACGCAGTATCAGATATATACCGCCGATGATAAGTAGAAATGCAGAGGTTTCTCCAATACATCCTCCGTGCATTCCAAGGAAAAGCTCCTGCGTAGAAAGCTCGGCGGCACCGTCTGCCAAGGGAGTAGCAGAGGTTATGATCTCGGTAGAGGTCCAGGTAAGTCTTCCCGAAAAACGTGTCATAGCGGCAGGGAAGGAAACGAGCAGAACTATACGGGCGGAAATTGCAGGGTTTGCAAAGTTATGACCCAAGCCGCCGAACATCTGCTTGACTACGATTATAGCAACAACGCTACCTATAGCCGCCATCCATACGGGAAGCAGAGGACTTAAGTTCATGCCGAGCAAAAGTCCTGTAACTATTGCAGAAAGATCCCCTACGGTGTTTTCCTTTTTGAGTATCTTACACCATAAAAATTCCGAAAGCACACAGCATGCTATGCAGGTAAGCAATATCACAAATGCGCGCCAACCGAAAAGAATACATCCGAAAACAGCGGCAGGACACAGAGCTATTATAACGTCTCCCATAATGCCGCGGGTTGTGTCGATATGACGGATATGCGGCGAGGAGGTAACTATCAGCTTATCTCTCATTTTTTGTTCCTCCTTATCTCGGCTTTGGCGTTTCTCATTACCTGTGTGAGAGGACGCCTTGCGGGACATACATAAGCACAGCTTCCGCATTCCATACAGTAATTAACATTGAATTTTTCATAATTGCCTGCATTCCCTGCAAGATATGCGGCTTCCACAGATGCAGGATAAAGCTTCATGGGGCAGGTGGCGGCACAGCGACCGCAACGAATACAGGCGGTGGTCTTTGCAGGCAAAGGCTCGCAGGTAACGAGTATACCGTTCGTGCGTTTTTCAATAACAGCGTTTACATCGCCTACAGGCTGTCCCATCATGGGGCCGCCCATTATGACGCGTGCGCCCTCGATACATTCTTCTCCTGCAAATTCGAGCAGATCCGTTATGGGAGTGCCGATAGGAACTATTATGTTTTTCGGCTCCTTTATAGCATCGCCCTCAAGCGTTACGCGCTTTGAAACGAGCGGCATACCTGTGTTGATAAATCTATAAAGCGTTCCGATACTTGTTATGTTCATAACTATACAGCCAACATCACTCGGTAATTTTCCGGGAGGAACTACTCTTCCTGTAGCAGAGTAAATTATGACCTTTTCAGCACCCTGCGGATAGCTTGCAGGTAAGCGCATAAGCTTTACCTTGTCATCAGTATCGCGCGCATCGCTTGCGATGGCAAAGAGCTTTTCTATTGCTTTCGGCTTGTTGCTTTCAACTCCGATTATTACCTTCTCAAGTCCGAGCATATCCTTTAGCAGATATATACCTTCGATTATATCCTCACTGCTTTCCATACATTCGCGGTAGTCGGCAGTAAGATACGGTTCACATTCGGCGCCGTTTATTACTAATGTGTCGATGGGAGTATCGTCCTTCGGGGTCAGCTTAACGTGAGTAGGGAAGCCCGCACCGCCCAAACCTACAAGACCGCAGTTTTTAGCGGCTGCGGCTATGTCTGCCGCATTATTTACGGCAAATGGGGCAAGATTGGGGTCGGGCGTCATTTCTCCGTCCGACTCTATAACTACACAACGGTTAGGAGTGCCGTTCATAACATACTCGGTAATATCCTCAACCGTTCCCGAAACACTTGAGTGAATGGGTGCACTGATGAAAGAGGTGGCGTTACCGATAAGCGTTCCGACAAATACCTTGTCACCCTTTTTAACCGTTGGCTCGCAGGGCGCTCCGATATGCTGTGAAAGCGGTATATAAACCTTTGCAGGAGGCGGCATCTTGACAGATTCATATTCGGCGGTGTGCTTTAAATGAGGCAGAAAAGCGCCGCCGTGTATCCGTTTTACGGGTTTTAATATGCGTTCGGTCTTATTCATCCCGATGGATCAATCCTTTCAAAAAGATATTTATAT
>JAFPCJ010000006.1 GCA_017423885.1 Clostridia bacterium
GCCGAAAGACCGAAAAAGTCCTACAACAAACATACACTAATCAAATAATATGTGTAAAACAGCTTTTTGTCAATAGTTTTTTTATAAAATTCTTCTTAAATAATAATAAAATTTAAAAACTATTGCAAAACAGAAAGTTTTACTATATAATAGGTAAAAGGTGATAAAAATGGCTAATAATGAAAAAATGGTAAAATCTATAACTTCAATGGAAGAGGACTTTGCAAAATGGTATACCGATGTATGCCTTAAAGCAGAGCTCATCGATTATGCTTCGGTAAAGGGTTGCATGATAATCCGTCCTTACGGCTATGCAATATGGGAAAACATCCAAAAGCTTATGGACGAACGTTTCAAGGCTACAGGTCATGAAAACGTATATATGCCCCTTTTCATTCCCGAAAGTCTTTTGCAGAAGGAGAAGGATCACGTAGAGGGCTTTGCTCCCGAGGTCGCTTGGGTCACCCATGGCGGCGAGGAGAAATTAGAAGAGCGCATGTGCGTCCGTCCCACCTCCGAAACCCTTTTCTGCGACCACTTTAAAAATATCGTACATTCATACCGTGATCTTCCCAAGCTTTACAATCAGTGGTGTAATGTTGTCCGTTGGGAAAAGACCACCCGTCCTTTCCTGCGTTCGCGTGAATTTTTGTGGCAGGAGGGACACACGCTTCACGCCACCGCCGAGGAAGCCAAGGCAGAGACCATTCAGATGCTTAACACGTATGCCGAGTTTGCAGAAAACTGTCTTGCTATCCCTGTTGTAAAGGGTCAGAAGACCGAGAAAGAGCGTTTTGCAGGCGCCGAAGCTACATATACTATCGAAGCGCTCATGCATGACGGTAAGGCTTTACAGAGCGGTACATCGCACTATTTCGGTGACGGCTTCTCCCGCGCTTTCGAGGTAGAATATACCGATCGCGATAATAAGGCTGTACATCCTTTCCAGACCTCATGGGGCACCACCACACGTCTTATCGGCGCCGTTATCATGACGCACGGTGACGACAACGGTCTCGCTCTCCCCCCTGCTATTGCTCCCACACAGCTTGTAATAATACCTATCGCATCACACAAGCCGGGTGTAAACGAAAAGGCAGAGGAGCTTTTGGCACGCATTAAGAATGTCTGCCGCGTAAAGCTTGACAACAGCGATCAGTCCCCCGGTTGGAAGTTTGCTGAATACGAGATGAAGGGTGTTCCGCTTCGTCTTGAGATCGGTCCGCGCGATATTGAGAATAACTGCTGTGTTATCGTTCGCCGTGACAACAGAGAAAAGACCGTTGTTGCACTTGACGAGCTTGAGACCAAGATCCCCGAGCTTCTCGCAGCCGTTCAGAACGGTCTTTACGAGCGTGCATTAGAGCGCCGCGCAAATATGACCTTTGATGCTCATGACCTTGATGAAATGAAGGATATTGCCGATAATAAGCCCGGATTTATTCGCGCTATGTGGTGCGGCGACCGCGAGTGCGAAGACAAGCTCAAAGAGGTTGCAGGCGTCACCTCACGTTGTATTCCTTTTGAACAGGAAGAAATTGGCGAGACCTGCGTTTGCTGCGGCAAGAAAGCAAAACACATGCTCTATTGGGGCAAGGCGTATTAATAGCAATAGCGGGTTGCACAAAAAAGTCAACACGGGTAAGATCCTTTCGGATCTTACCCGTGATTTTTTCAAACGGACATGTTGGAGACATGTCCCTACGCGGTGCATAATTTATATTGCACAAAATGCCGCTTTATGTTATAATTGTTTTCGGAATAAGGTAAACCTACA
>JAFPCJ010000077.1 GCA_017423885.1 Clostridia bacterium
ACAGGATTATAATATTCAAAATTTTCCATATTTCTTCTACCCTTTTCAGGCAATACCCGCCTGCTCAAGTATCTTTTCTGCCGAGTTTACACCTATTCCAAAGCGGGTACAACCTGCGTCTATCATAGAAAGCACGGTATCAAGGTCTCTTACTCCGCCTGCTGCCTTTATCTGTGCGTCAGTTCCTATAGTGTTTCTTATAAGCTTGATATGCTCAACTGTAGTAGGCTTATTTCCCCAGCCTGTTCCCGTTTTTACAAACGCCGCACCGTTCTTTACCGCAATTTCACTCGCTCGGCATATCTCGTCATCCGTAAGATAGCAGACCTCAAGAATAACCTTGAGCGGAGTGTCTCCTATTGCCGATTTTACCGCCGCAATATCTACACCGACCTGTGCATAGTCGCCGTTTTTAAGCGCGGTAACATTCTGCACCATGTCTATCTCCTTGCAGCCAAGCTCCTTTTGAATTTTAGCGCCCATCACCTTAAGCTCGGTAAGCTCATTGCCGTGCGGAAAGCCTACTGCACCGCCTACTATCGTCTGCGGTGTATTTTTGAGCTGTTCGATAAGCCATTCGGTATAATAAGGCATTGAAAAACAGCAAATGAAATTATATTTCTTCGCCATATCTATCATTTTATTCATTTCTTCAAAGCTTGAATTTGTTTTTACACAGCTGAGATCTATCATTCTCGGTAGTTCTTTTAAGTTCATTTTTTCTTCTCCCTAATTTGAAATTCTGCTTATAACATGCTCCTGCATCTCTTTGCAGAGCGATACAAATCGGGCGCTGTAGCCCCATACTCTTACAACGATATCCTGATATTTTTCAGGCTCCGCCTGCGCTTTACGCAAGGTGTCCGCATCATATACCGCTATATTCATCTGACTTAGTCCCGAAGCACATGCTGAACGCACAAGACCGTCTATTATCTCCTTGCCGTTTTCACTTTTTTGTATGCCGCTCGGCAAGGTCATATGAACCGCGCTTACGCCGACCGCCCTTGATATAGCCTTTTTCGCCTTTGCGATAGAGGAGATATGTGCAGTAGGTCCGTTTACCGCCTTGCCCGGAGTAGCACAGTAATGCTCTGCTATTGGATCGGCATAGTTTCTGCCGTCAGGCGTTGCGGCTATACCGTGTGCTTCTTCTAAAAATCTCCATCCAAGCAAAGCAGGCATAACGGCAAAGCCGGTCAAGCTGCGGTATTCGTCAAGCCAATCGCAAAATCTATCCGCTATATCAGCCGCAAGCATATCGACCTCATCTATGCCATTTCCGAATTTCGGAGCCGAAAGCAGTTCCTTTTGCATGCCCTCATAGCCCTTAAAGTCAGCACGCAAGGCATCCTTTATTTCGGCTATAGTATAGCGCTTTTGCTCAAATACTACTTTTTTTATTGCAATAAGACAATCGGCAACCGTAGGTATAGAGCCTGAAAACATCATATAGAGTGCCACGGGAAAGCCGCCGCTTATGCAATCCTTGCCGCTTTCGAAAACACAGTCAAGCGTTCCGTTAAGCAAAAGTGAGGAGCAACCCGAGCTTTTTCTGTTTTCTTCCATTTTTTCAAGCTTTTCTGCTTTACTTTTGACCTGAAATTCATACTGTCTTAAGAAGCAATTATAAAATTCCCCGAAATTACTGCATTTTTCAACTTCGCCCGACTCAAAGCCGGTTATAACATCGGGAGTATACAGTCTTTCTATATTTCTTACACTCCAATATTTTATGGGACGGCGATAATCACAAAGCATAAGACTGCCGTTATTAAATCCAAGCTCAAATGCGGCAACCGCATCTATATGTTCAAAATCTATTCCGCTTCCGCCGTCTAAAACCACTTCGGTGCAACCGTCATTGGTGTAGTTATACGCAAGGTCCTCGGGGATACCGAATTTTATAAGCGAGTCAATCAGAACATCGTCATTATACACCGTTGCCTGACCCTGTCCCATAAGCTGAACCTTGGTCATAGCGCGGCGGATATCATTATCAAGTCCCTCAAAAACTCGGACGTTTATATGCGGCTCGGGCATGGCGCATCTTTTAGTGGCTTCAAGCATAAGCACAGAGAGTCTGCCGCCTGCATTGGTACCGTCCTTTTGCTTTCCGCCTACAAGCACGTTATTAAGCGTATCTCCCGTACACTTGCTGTTGAGTATTCTCCAGAAATCGCAAAGCAGGTCAAGACACTTTTCCTCTGTCATGTATCCGCTTGCAATATCCCTATCGAAAAATTCTTTCAGATGTACGTCAAGTCTGCCGATATCCGCACCGTCAGCATTAAGCGTGCGAATACACCACATCAGCGCTACCGACTGCAACGCTTCATCAAAATGCTCGGGTGCTTTAAAGGCTATTTTATCGAGTCTTTCGGCTATGCGTTCAAGTCTTGCTTCTCCGTTTGCACAAGCATGTATCTTTTCGGCATAGCGCTTTAAAAGCTCGGATAACGCACAATACGACTTCGCAATACCGTAAAACAGCTCCGCTTGCTTTCCGCCACTCATCTCTGCCTTTTTTTGAGCATTTTCGGCAACGCCGCCAAATCCGAGAGAAAGATACGCCGTACCCAACGGAAAATGATAGTTGTCCTCATGCCACGCTTCTTTATAAGCCTGCGAATCTGCAATACGCATACCTGCGCCTGCCAATTCTCCGCTTTCGGGAATTGCAAGCGCCACCTTTTCAAGCATCGCCAAGGTATGCTCTAATATTTTTTCGTACATACTATCCTCTGCCACCTTTCATGTCGGCATATTTCGCCCCTATTTCGGAGCATGCCTTGCTCATTATTTTATACAAGGGTAACATTGCCTCATACGCTTTATGAGCGCCATTCTCGGGATAGGTAATGCTCATCTCACCGTGACACTCGTTTATTTTACCGTAATCCTGCCACAAGCCACAGCCCTTCGCCGCCAACGCCGCGGCACCGAGCGCCGCCGCATCCTGCTGAACTCCTGATACCGCTATCTGCTTACCGAAAACGTCGGCATAGACCTTGCGGGCAAACTCGCCCTTTGAGCCGCCGCCTACAACAAGCAGACGGTCTCCTATCTCATCGAGCAACGGCTCTGCCGCCGAGTATAACTGCATTGCAATTCCCTCAAACGCGGCTCTTGCAATATCCTCGCGCTTATTCCTGAGCGAAAGATTCATAAATCCGCCCGTGATATCTGAATTTTTCTCGGTAGCCGAGCCGCCTGCAAGGCAGGGATTAAATAAGATTCCGTTTGCTCCAACCTCCGAACACATAGCGAACTTCGCCATGTCGTCAAATCTCGTAGCGCCGCAAAGCTCTGAAAACAGGTTATCTGCTACCCACGCAAGCGCACTACCGAAGGACATTACGCCTACACTCGGTATAAACTGCCCCTCAACGCAATGAGCAAAGGAATATATACCTTTATCAAAATCCACTACGCTCTTATCGGAGGACACGGTTATCCAGGCAGACGAGCCGAGAGATGCATAGGAGTCTCCCTCTCTAAAGCAACCCGCACCGAGCGCCATGCATGCGTTATCTACTCCGCCCGCAACAACAGGTGTTCCACTTTTGATGCCGAGCAGCTTTGCAGCTTCGGGACACACATGACCTATTATTTCATCCGAGGCACATATTTGCGGAAGCTTATCCGCAGAAATGCCTGCCGCAGAGATATATTCTTCCGAATATCTGCCCTCTTGCAACAAATAAGCGCCGCTTCCTGAAGCATACGAAGTATCGGTTGCTACATTTTCTGTCAAAAATAGGTTTACATAATCCTTTGTGCCGATAAACTTTACCGCCCGATCATAAATATCCTCACACTCGGTTTTATACCACATTATTTTAAACAGCGCATAAAGCTCTGCAGGAAATCCGTTGCCGGTTTTTTCGTACCAGACTTTATGCTCAATTTTCTTGAAAAATTCCTCGCTTTGCTTTACCGCGCGCGAATCCGACCAGATAGGCACACTTTGAGCAAGCAACTCACCGCTTTTATCAACAGGTACAGCGCCGAGCGAATGCCCCGACACGCCCACAGCACAGATATTCACCTGCGATAAGGTCGCTTCAAGCGCGCGGCAGCCATTTATTATGCCGTTTATCCATTCTGCAGGTCTTTGCTCATGCCTGCCGAGAGACGGGTACAAGGTCTGATACCTTTCGTATGCCGAAGCCACGGTTTTTCCGTTTTGATCAAATACCGCACATTTTACTCCGCTCGTTCCGAGATCAAAAGCCAAAATACCGTCCTTACGCATGCAAATTTCACCTCTTCGTCTTAAACATAATTACGTTTATGGCGTAACAATTATAACATAATGATGTTTGAAAGTCAATACCTCTATATAAAAAACCGCAAGGGAGTACATCACCCTCACGGTTTGATTCACGTGCTTTTTTCGCCTATAAATACCTCGCATTGGTAAATATCAGCCACTATATCAACCATATCCACCTCACAAGGACGATTTCCCATATAGCAGGTCCTGCAGATGCATACCAACGCATCTCTCGGCTTGATATCCAAAAGCTGGGCTTGCTCAAAAGAAGCGTTACACGCCGAGATCAGATCCTTTGAGCCGTTATAGCTTATACCGTAACGCTCGTAAAGAAAATCATACAGCAAGGGTATTTCCTGTTCAATATCCAGATCGGGAACCAATTCCTCAAGTATATAATTTCTCATTATGCAGACACTCTTACCGTCCGCTGTTTTGATTCGGTGAACACAAATAAGCGGAGTGCCGACCGCCACATCAAGCAAAGTAGCAAGTCGCTCGTCAGCTTTTACGCGCTCGGTATAACTGCTTTTAAGCCCTATCTTATGCCCTTTTTGAGCCAAGGTTTCGGATATGGAGGTAAAACGGTTAAAGCTTTGGGTGGCCTTCCTGCTTATAACACTCGTTCCGCTGCCCTGCTTTACAGATAAAAAGCCTTCTTGAACAAGCAGACCTATCGCACGGCGGACAGTTGTACGGCTGACTCCGAACTGCTTTTCAAGCTCGGGCTCGGGCGGCAGAAAAGCGCCCACATCGTATGTTTTATCTGCGATCCTTTCGCGAAGAGCTTCATATACCTTTTTATACGCCACCTGCGCCATACGCATCCCTCCCATTTTATATAATGAATTATACATTATTTCATAATATTTTACAACACAAAAATATTTATGGGATTGATTTCTTTTAGTAAATATTAAAAGTTGCATTTTAGGAAAAGATGTGCTAAAATATTATAAATATATGCTATAAAGCCGAAAAAGGCGTTTTTTACTGTAATTCAACCGAAAGGATCGAAATATTATGTGTGACAATACACCGCAGATCGCAAAAAAGAGATCGCTCAGCTGTATTCAGCCCAGCGGTACACCTACGCTCGGAAACTACCTCGGCGCTCTCAAAAATTGGGTTGCCATGCAGGATGAGTTCGAATGCGTTTATGCCGTTGCCGACCTTCATGCTATAACCGTCCGTCAGGACCCCGCCAAGTTCCGCAAAAACATCTATTCCGCTTTTGCGCTTTTGCTTGCCATCGGTCTTGACCCTGAAAAGTCTATACTTTTCATTCAGTCTCACGTGCCCGAGCATTCGCAGTTAAGCTGGCTTCTTTCCTGCTATACGCAGTTCGGCGAGCTTTCGCGTATGACGCAGTTCAAGGATAAATCTGCACGGCATGCAGATAATGTTAACGCAGGTCTTTTCTCCTATCCTGTGCTCATGGCGGCAGATATTCTGCTTTACAAGCCTGATTTCGTGCCTGTAGGAGCCGACCAGAAGCAGCATCTTGAGATCGCGCGCGATATAGCCAACCGCTTTAACGGACTTTACGGTGATGTATTTACCGTTCCCGAGCCGTATATTCCGAAAACGGGAGCAAGAGTAATGTCGCTTCAGGATCCTACCAAAAAGATGTCCAAGTCAGACGAAAATGTTAATTCCTTCATCGGTATGCTTGACAGCCGCGACGATATAATCCGCAAATTCAAGCGTGCCGTTACCGACAGCGAGGCATGCGTCAGAATGTCGGACGACAAGCCGGGAGTCAGCAACCTCATCAGCATCTACAGCGCCGTTACCGATCGCACCGTAGAGGAGATTGAGCGTGAGTTTGACGGCAAGGGCTACGGCGACTTCAAGCTCGCAGTAGGTGAAGCGGTAGCCGATGTACTGACACCCATCAGCGAGGAATACAACCGTATTATTACCGACAAGGCGTATCTCGAACAGCTTTACAGGCAGGGCGCAGAAAATGCCGAGCGCATTGCAAGACGCACCTGCATGAAAGCCATGAAAAAGATCGGATTTGTATTATGAGTTTTCCGCTTATAGGAAATGAGCGGCTGAAAAATGCCGTTGAAAGCTTTATCGGAGCCGACAGAATACCCCATGCTCTGCTGATAGAGGGCGAAAAGGGCATTGGCAAGCATACGCTTGCCGAATACATCACCAATGCTGCCGTATGCACCGCGCAGGATGCGCCCTGCCATGAGTGTAACAGTTGCCATTTAGCCAAGGTGGGAAGTCATCCCGATATTGTTAATATCGCTCCCGAAAACGGAAAAAAGAATATATCGGTAGAGCAGATACGCTCACTTCGTCAGCAAGCCTTTATTAAGGCGCACATTGCCGACCGCAGAGTTTTTATCATTGAAAAAGCCGATACCATGAATGAGCAGGCTCAAAACGCGCTCTTGAAAGTGCTTGAGGAGCCGCCGCAGGGTGTGATATTCATTCTCATAGCATCCTCACGCACAGCCTTGCTTGACACTATTGTTTCGCGCTGTGTGACCCTTTCCCCTGCAATACCCGAGCACAGCACAGCCGCAAAGCATATTGCCGAGATCTGTGATGCAGACGCTTCTCGAATCGATGAAGCCTTACGAGCCTCTTCCGGATGTATCGGCAGAGCTTTGGAGCTTTTAGGGGATGCACAAAACGATAAAATAGCACAGACTGCCTGCGAATTTCTCGAGCTTCTTATAAAAGAGGACGAATGGGGAATGCTAAAGCTTCTCGCCCCCTTTGAAAAGGACAGAGCCGCTACCGATGCTTTGTTTTCGGCGCTCAAGGCCGAAACGGTCAGACAGCTTCGCAGATGCCGCGGTCTTGTGATGCGCTCGCGTATGCTCAATCGGTTTTACGACCGTCTTGGCACATACGAGGAGCTGCTTAAAACCAACATTAATCTTTCCTTGCTGTTTTGCGCACTTGTTTCTTGCAATTCAGCAGGTTAGCTATAACAAAAGAGGAACTATAATTTATGAAAAAAGTTATTACCATCAAATTCAAATCGGACGGACGCGCTTACTTCTTTGATCCCGACGGAATCACGGCTGATGTTGGAGAAAAAGTGATAGTTGAGACCTCAAACGGTCTTGGTCTCGGAACCGTCAGCGAAGTTACACATGAGGTTGAAGACAGCGAGATAGTCAGTCCTTTAAAAAAGGTACTTCGAAAAGCCAACGATAAGGACCTTAAAAGAGTAGAGGAAAATCACCGTCTTGAAAAAGAAGCTCAGGCTGTTTGCAACGCAAAGATCGCCGAATTAAAGCTCGACATGAATCTTGTTGAAGTAGAATATTCCTTTGACGGCGGAAAGATCACATTCTTCTTCACCGCTGACGGACGAGTTGACTTCCGCGAGCTTGTAAAGCTTCTCGCTTCGCATTTCCACACCCGTATCGAGCTTCGTCAGATAGGTGTTCGCGATAAGGCGAGAATGCTCGGCGGACTCGGTCTTTGCGGTCAGCCTTTCTGCTGTAAGCGTTTTCTTGATAATTTCCAGCCTGTTTCCATTAAAATGGCAAAGGAACAGGGTCTTCCCATTAATCCTGCAAATATTTCGGGAAGCTGCGGCAGACTTATGTGCTGTCTTAAATACGAGCAGGATTCCTATGAATATCTCGCCACCATTACACCAAGCGTTGGCTCTACCGTAAAAACCCCCGAGGGTACGGGTATTGTAACCGATGTAAACATGATATCCGGTAATCTCCTTGTAAGACTTAATGACAGCGAAGCCGCTCCCATTAAGATACATCGCAGTAAGGTCAAGCTTCTCTCTCGCAGAAAGCCGCGCCAGAACGAGGATTAAAGGCTTAAACAGAAAATAACACTTGCATTTTAGGTAAAATGTGATACAATAGTTTTTGTAAATGGTTTTATTTATACCATTTTAAGTCCGTTTAACGGATGTGGAGGTGTATTCAATGGCTTTTAAGATTTCCGATGCTTGCATCAGCTGCGGCGCTTGTGCTGCAGGATGCCCCTGTGAGGCTATCTCCGAGGGTGCTACTCAATATGAGATCGATGCTGATAAGTGCTGCAGCTGTGGCGCTTGTGTTGCAGGTTGCCCCGTAGAGGCTATCTCTGAGGACTAATACTTAAGCCGAAGCGGCTGTCTCGTTTTTCGAGACAGCCGCTTTTTTTATATCTAATATAATGAATTAAAGCGTTTTTTTAGTATCGAAGACAATGTATGTGCGGCAACCACCGACAGTACATCCTTTAATATAAACGGAAACGAAACACCCATGAACGCCGCCGCTATTCCCACGTGAGACACGGCGCAAAAATGCAGTATTCCGCAAATGTGACATAATATAACTCCCAAAGTGCCAAGACTCCAAGCGGTAACACGTCCCTTATCTCTACCGACGGCACACAAGAGGAGAATTGCGAAAAATCCGTATAAAAAGCCGCCCGAGGGACCAAAAAGTATTCCTGCACCGCCCAAAAATCCCGAAAACACCGGTACTCCCACAAGTCCGAGCAGTAGATACGCGCCCAAAGCCATGCTTCCTGCACCCATTCCGAGGAAATATCCGCACAGCGCTACGCCGAGTGTCTGCGCCGTCATCAGAACGTTTCCGAAAAAAGGAAATGATATCCAAGCAGAGACAACGAGTATTACCGTAAACACCGCCGAAAGGCAAAGTCTTTTTATTTCAATCCTATTATTCATGCTCCGTCTCCTGCTCGGGTCGCACCGAAACATCCCCTGCCGATAGTGCTACTGTTTTTCCGTCCCGCTCGAGTATTATGCGTGCGTTTTCATCAATTCCCTTGACTTTAGCGCTGTAAAGCTTACCGTCAAGCTCGTATTCAACCGTTTTTCCGTCAAGGTAAGAGCGTCTGCGGTATTCCGCTAAAAATCCTTTAGACTTCAAATCGCTGTAAAGCGCCGAAAAGCCGTTTACTATATCGGCTACAAGCTTTGCTTTTTCGTTTCCGCCAATCTGCCTTTTGCCGAACACTGCCGCGGCGCGGTCGGCTATTTCCTGCGGATATCCGTTTTCAGGCTCGGTAAGATTTATGCCTATTCCGAGTATTGCGCTGTCAAGACGAGTACCGTTGCCGCCAAATACGCCTTCGGTAAGTATGCCGCACACCTTTTTGCCCTCTATATAGATATCGTTCACCCACTTGATAAGGCATTGCTTTTGAGCGAATTTTTCTATCGTCTGCGCTACAGCCACCGCCGCGGCAACAGTTATATATACCGCTTCCTCGGCTTTAATACTCGGTCGCAAAACAAGGCTGAAATATATACCGCCGTCGGGCGAAAAGAAGCTTCTGCCAAGTCTCCCTCTGCCTGCGGTCTGCCTTTGCGCTACTATCATGGAAAACTCTTCTTCCCCCAATGCCGCCAGACGCTTTGCCTCGGCGTTGGTAGAGCCAATTTCGTCAAACAAATAAACTTTGCCTTTTGTATTCAGATATTTTTCAAGTTGCTCTTTTGAAAAATGCTCGTTATTCATTAAATCACCATTAAAAATATACCCCTAAACCATCCGAAAGTCAAACAAATTCTTTTTAGGGTTGAAAAATACACCCTTTTTGTGTTACAATTTTAAAGAAAAGGGGGAGATGGCGTGAAGAGTGCTATTTATGAATATAAATCAGATCCATATTGTATTCAGATGCAACCTATTTTAAGTAATATTCCTCATTTCCATAAGGAAATTGAGATGGTTTATGTTTCAAAGGGCAGTGTAGTTGCTCACGCTGACC
>JAFPCJ010000078.1 GCA_017423885.1 Clostridia bacterium
ACATTACAGCCAACAGCAGCTATTATCGCCTTAGCGGGAAGGTTCCTTTTTTGCTCCATGGCTATCACCCAAGCAAAACATCACTCACAAGCATTACGCAGAAGCCTACGAGCAATGCGTATGTTGCTCCGCGCTCACAGCCATGTGCATGAGTTTCGGGAATCATTTCATCGCTTATAACATAGAGCATCGTACCGCCCGCAAAAGCAAGAGCAAACGGCAACACAACCGAAGCCACACTTACAGCGAAATATCCTATCAGGGTTCCCGCAACCTCAACAAGTCCTGTTATCATGGCACAGATAAAGGTTTTTTTAGGCGTAACTCCTGCCGCAAGCATAGGGCCTATGATAACCATTCCCTCGGGTATATTCTGCAAGGCGATACCGCCTGCTATCATAAGCGCCTGCGAAGAGTTGCCCGAACCAAAGCCGACACCTGCCGCAATTCCCTCGGGCAGATTATGTATTGCAATAGCCGTTACAAACAACAGCACCTTACTCAAATTAGTATCAGTATGCTTTTCAATATCAGCTCCTACAAGCTTGTGCAGATGCGGTACAAGCTTATCAATAAGATTAAGGCAGAGCGCACCTACAAATATACCCGAAACGGTAATAAGGATCCCAAACCTTCCGCCGTATTCAAGTGAAGGTATTATAAGTCCAAGTACTGCCGCCGCAAGCATTACACCTGCCGCAAAGGAAAGTACGATATCAGAAAATTTATGAGATATTTTTTTAAATATAAAACCCAAAAAAGAGCCGATAACGGTAGCTCCGCCGACTCCGAGGGCAGTAAGTAAAACAAGCTTCATGGTGTTCTCCTTATTTAAAAATAAGAAATAACGCGGAACGCTTTAACAGCGCTCCGCAAATTATTCTCACAAGATCATTCCTCGCTGAAATCATCCTTGCCTACGCCGCAAAGCGGGCAAACAAAATCCTCGGGAAGATCCTCAAACTTGGTTCCTGCAGCAATGCCGTTATCGGGATCGCCAACAGTCTCATCATAGACCCAACCGCATACATTACATACGTATGTCATTCTTTTTCACCTCCAAAAAAACTCAAAAATTTTATTGTATCGGCTCAAAATCAGCCGCTCCATGCTTACAAAGCGGGCAAACAAAATCTTCAGGCAAAGTATCGCCCTCATACACGTAACCGCATACCTTGCAAACAAAGCCTTTTTTACCCTCTGTCTGCGGCTTCGGCTTAACGTTATCCTGATAATAGGTATATGTCATGGTATCGCGGTCGGAAAGCACTCTTGCCTCTGTTATAGTGCAAATAAACATTCCGTGAGTGTCAAAATCAACATACTGCTCTACCTTAAGTGACATAAACGAATTGATGTATCTCGGAAGAACTACAAGTCCGTTATCGGAACGCAACGGCTCACAATCAGCAAACTTATCAACATTTCTTCCGCTGACAAATCCAAATGCCTCAAAAACCTTAAAGGGCGCATCAACGGTCAGACAGTTGATATTCATAATACCTGTTTGCTTTATAATATGATGGGAATAATTTTCCTTGTTTATAGTAACGGCTATTCTATTGGGTGTATTGGTTATCTGTGTTACGGTATTCACTATGAGACCGTTATCCTTTTTACCGTCATTCGAAGTGATAACATACAAGCCATAGCCGATATTGAAGAGCGCCGTAAGGTCGTTTTTATCAGCGGTAGAATCCTGCAATGCCAAATACTCGCGGCAAAGCTCGTCGGCAAGGGCGTTTAACTGCTGTGTGCTTTCTTCATTGAGCGCCGAGAGAATTCTTACGGTGTTTTCAGCAAAGGTAATATTCTTGCTATTTTCAAAGCAACTCTTCATTACCTTTGCCGCCAAAGGCGCCCAACTGCCGTTTTCGATGAAAGCGACTGTACGGTTAGAGAAATTACGCTCGGTAAGATGATTAATAAACTCGCGCATAAAGGGGAATATTTCCGCATTATAGGTGGTGGTTGCAAGCACCAGCTTACTGTAACGGAACGCATCCTCTACCGCCTCTGCCATATCGCAACGGGCAAGGTCATTCACTACTACCTTGGGGCAACCGTTTGCCTTAAGCTTTTCTGCCAACTGCATAACTGCCTTTTTGGTATTACCGTATACCGAGGTGAAAGCTATAACTATTCCCTCTTCCTCGGGCTGATAGCTTGACCATGTATTATAAAGACCGAGATAATATCCGAGATTTTCGGTCAGCACGGGACCGTGAAGCGGGCAGATCTTCTCAATTTCAAGACCCGCGGCCTTTTTAAGCAGAGCCTGCACCTGAGTGCCGTACTTCCCTACTATTCCGATATAATATCTTCTTGCTTCGCAAGCCCAATCCTCTTCAATATCCAGCGCGCCGAACTTTCCAAAGCCGTCAGCCGAGAAAAGAACCTTATCGGTGCTGTCGTATGTTACTATTACCTCGGGCCAGTGCACCATCGGAGCAGTAACAAAGGTAAGGGTATGCTTTCCGAGAGAAAGGGTATCGCCCTCGCCTACTATAAGCTGACGCTCTGCAAAATCGGTTCCGAAGAAGTTTTTCATCATAGCAAAAGCTTTAGCCGAAGCCACTATCACAGTTTCGGGGTATGCTTTGGAAAAATTGAAAATATTAGCCGAATGATCGGGCTCCATGTGCTGAACGATAAGATAATCGGGACTTCTTCCGTCAAGCGCTGTTTGCAGATTATCAAGCCATTCATGAGTAAATGCGGCGTCCACCGTATCCATTACCGCGATCTTTTCATCTAAGATCACATAAGAGTTGTACGACATTCCGTTAGGCACTACATACTGACCCTCAAACAGATCGATTTTATGATCGTTTACACCGATATATTTGATATCATTTGTTATCTTCATAGCTTTTTACCTCTGACAAATCATGATTTAAAATTATAACACATATTTTGTATTTATTCAACGCTTAATTTTTTAAAAATATTATTCAAGAATCCTGCCGTCGGTAGAGATAGTTACTACCTGCCAGGGAATAAGCTTTCCGCTTGCCTGCAAAGCCCGCTTTACAGCGTTTTCAATACCGCCGCAGCAAGGTACCTCCATGCGAACGATCTTCACACTCTTAATATTATTGGTAGCAATTATCTGTGTAAGCTTTTCAGCATAATCGCCCTCATCAAGTTTCGGACACCCGATAAGTGTAATATGATTACGGATAAAGTCATTATGGAAGCTACCGTAGGCAAACGCTGTACAATCGGCTGCGATAAGAAGATTTGCGTTTTCAAAGTACGGAGCATTTACAGGAACGAGCTTTATCTGACAGGGCCACTGCGAAAGCTGACTTGAGACCGCAACCGATCTTACAGGCGCATTATCCCTTTGTATAGCCCTTGATCTTGTTCCGGGGCAACCGCACGGAAGCTTTTCGGGGGTAGCTGCTATCTTTGAACGCTTGACCGCTTCCTCGTCATACGCTGCCGCCTCGCGCTCCTCAAAGGTTATAGCACCTGTAGGGCAAGCGGGCAGACAGTCTCCGAGACCGTCACAATGGTTTTCCTTTGTAAGACGCGCCTTGCCGTCGATCATTTCGATTGCTCCCTCATGGCACGCCGCCGCACATCTGCTACAGCCGTTACACTTATCTGCATCTATTTTTATTATTTTTCTTTTCATATTATTATCCTCCTGTTTGGGTTTTATTACTAAAAGCATTTGCCGTTTTGGCAATCAAAGGTATTTTCATCCCTGCAGCACAGCTCATTGGGGCATTGATGCCGCTCAAAAAATCCTGTAATGTTTTTAACGGTGGTCTCGGCTATATTCTCAAGTGCATCCTCGGTAAGAAAGGCTTGGTGCGAGGTAACAAGCACATTGGGCATGGAGATCAGGCGCGCGAGCGTGTCATCCTCCATAATGTGACCCGAATTATCCTCGAAAAACAGATCGGACTCCTCCTCGTAAACGTCAAGGCAGGCAGCCCCTACCTTGCGGGATTTTATACCCTCAAGCAAAGCCTCGGCATCTACAAGCGCTCCGCGTGAGGTGTTTATAAGCACCACTCCCCGACGGCACTTATCAATAGTATTACGGTCAACAAGGTGATAGGTCTCCTCTGTAAGCGGACAATGAAGCGAGATAATATCACTGTTTTCAAAAAGCTCGTCCAATGAAACATATCTTACTGTATCGCCGTTGTCCAAGCCTTGAGCGGGAAATTTATCATACGCCAGAACCTTCATGCCGAAGCCGCGACATATATCTATAAAAACTCTGCCTATACGCCCCGTACCTACTACGCCCACAGTCTTTCCGTGAAGGTCAAAGCCTGTAAGACCTGAAAGGCTGAAATTAAAATCCTTTGACCGGATGTAGGCTTTATGGATGCGGCGTACCGAGGTAAGTAACAGCGCTATTGCGTGCTCGGCTACAGCATAAGGGGAATATGCAGGAACGCGCAGTACATGCAAGCGTCCGAACGCGTGCTTCATATCAACATTGTTATAGCCAGCACAACGAAGTGCCAATATCTTTATACCAAGCTCTTGCATACGGTCTATCACATTGGCGTTTACGGTATCGTTAACAAACGCACACACGCCGTCAAACCCTGCCGCAAGCTCTACGGTATCCTCATTCAGCTTGGTTTCGAAAAATTTAAATTCTACTCCGTAAAGTCCGCCGTATTTTTCAAAAGACGGTTTGTCATACGGTTTTGTATCAAAAAAAGCTATTTTCATTTGCTTTCCTCCTTGCTTTTACAAGCTTATTATAGTATAATGAGTTTACGAATTCTGTTGAATTTTCAACAAACGGAGAAAAAAATGAAAAAATATTTAAAAATTCTGCGTCAATGCCCTTTGTTCTATGATATTGAGGATAACGAGCTGCTCGGAATGCTCGGGTGTCTTGATGCAAAAGTAGAAACCTTTGATAAAAAGTATACGGTTTTTGCCGAAGGCAAACCTGCAAGCTTTATCGGTATTCTGCTTTCGGGCATGATACAGATAATACAGATAGACTATTACGGAAACCGAAATATCGTTTCCCACGCAGAGCCGGGGGATATTTTCTGCGAAGCGTTTGCCTGCGCCGAAACAAAATCACTTCCCGTTTCGGTAATTGCCGCAGAGCCGAGCGAGATCATGCTTATAAACTGCCGACATATTCTTCACACCTGCTCAAACAGTTGCGCCCATCATCAACAGCTCATCTTTAATCTGATGCGCTCGCTTGCAACCAAAAATATTATGTTTCATCAAAAGCTTGAGATAACCTCCAAGCGTTCCACCCGAGAAAAACTGCTTACCTTTTTACAGTTCTATTCTCAAAAAACGGGAAGCAATACCTTTGATATACCCTATGACCGTCAGGAGCTTGCGGACTATCTTGAGGTAGAACGAAGCGGACTCTCGGTTGAGATAAGCAAGCTTTGCCGCGAGGGTATTATTGAAAGTCAACGAAGTCGGTTTACTTTACTTTAAAAAAACAGAGGAAACAAAATGAATTGCACGGATACTAAAAATATTTATATAGTTTTAACTCAAACAGGCACTCTGCTTTCAAGAATAATCAAATTCTTAACGCAGGGTCAGTATAATCATGCATCAATAGGCTTTGATGAGGAACTTAATTATATGTATTCCTTCGGCAGAAAGAATGCGTACAATCCATTTTTTGGCGGCATGGTAAAGGAATCGGTAGATACAGGTACATTTAAACGTTTTACCGAGACTACCGCAAAGATAATCTGCCTGCCGATACCGTCAGAGCTTCACTCAAAGATGGTAGAGCATGTTGAGATGATGTATAAAGATAAAAAGAACTACCGTTATAACTATCTCGGTCTATATCTTGCCGCCGTACATATACATTGGCAACGTCAGCACAGCTATTACTGCTCACAGTTTGTAAAGGATATGTTGCTCGCATACGGCATTGAAGGTGCCGATAAGCTTAAGGATATAATCCATCCCACACACTTTTTATCGCTTCCCAACACCTCGGTAATATACGAGGGACTTTTGAGAGAATATTCCGTAAAAACAACCGTTTAAAACTGCGACCGCCTCACCAAAAAGGTAAGGCGGTCATTTTATAGCCATTTTTTATGTTTTGAATTATGAAGATACGGTGCAGGATCGGTGGTAACAAGTATGGTCTCCTTGCCGAGCACCGATATCTCGTTCCACGGTATCACTATGTCATTCTCGTTGCCGAGCAGTCCCATAAGCCGCGGTCTGCCGTATATCACCAAAGCCACAAGTCTGCCATCCGAAATATCAAGCTCTACATCCGATACAGTACCGAGTACACAGCCATCCTTCATACACACTACCTGACGGCTGCGCAATTCATCTATTCGAACATTCATATAAATCACCTCGGTAATTTATATGCAAGCCGATGTTATATCAATCCTCAAAAATCGGAGCGTCAGGATCCTCTTCCTCATTCTCCTCGCTGTTTTCCTCGTTCTCGTCCTCATCCTCTTCGTCATCCTCGCCGGGAATCTCAAGACCGAGGTTGCGGCGCAGCTCAATATCGTCATCAGGATGCTCTGCATAATAAGGATCGATTATGTACTTGCGTATTGCAGGGAAGGTGCAATACTGTATAAGAAGAAAACGGAAGCCTGCAAAACAGCAAATGCTTATAATGAAAAGCAGCGCAAAAACTATAGGCCACTTAAATCCGAGAATGAATAATCCTGCACCTAAAGCATAGCAAAGCAGTAATACAACGCCGCAAAGCAGATTCATCTTCATATTTAAGAATACAAACTTGAAGCTGTTACGGTATATCTGACTAAGCTTGAAATTAAAGGTTATCATAAGCGTCCAGATATAGAAATTCATGATAAGGAAAATAAATGCTATACACATGGAAATTCCGCGACCGACAAGACCGAACCAACCCTCCATGGGCCAAAAGGTCATAAAATCGAAGATCAAAACGATAACCACTAAAACATTTATTATACCTGCACCCAAAGCCTGCTTCCAATTCTTTTTTATAGTGTCAAAATAATCGGAAAGACCGAACGAATGCTTATCTCTTGCGGTATTACGCGCAACATTGGTATAGCCTGCAGAGGCAAGTCCGTTAGTTATAAGCGGCAACGAGTACAGACTGTACACAAGATTGATCGGTATAAACTTCCAGAAATTGCGGAAAAAGGTCTCGAAAAATACTATAAAAGTCTTTTTCTTGGGAGCATTTTTTGAAATGCCCGGACCCTCCTTTTCATAATTAAATAATCCGAAAAAACCTGCCATTTTCTTTTACCTACTTTGTTGTTTTATTTTTCTTGTATATGAATCTCTCGCTTAAAGAGATGTCCTTAAATCCCAAAAGATATGTGCCGCAAGATATCGCAGGAGCGATGAATAAAAGTAACAGCATTATTGCCATTTGCCATACCGCAAGCTCGCCTACCATATGTGCAGAGCCGGAGATCGCTTTTATTGCACCGTAAAAATTTGCAAAAAGCATTGAAAACAATGCAACATTGAATATCTTTCTGCCAAATACAAATATAAGCAGCATTATCAGCACCGCGGGAGCAACAGCCAAAAGACCTATCTTCAGTCCGCGCAGCTTATTTTCCTTTTTATGCTTGAATTTAACGAGATTGCTGTCCTTAGCGCCAAGATCCCATACATTCGGATATATAAAGCCTGTCATAAGCAATACAGCAATCAACTGTGATACGGTAAGATATGTATTCATTCCCGCCTTGCTCAAATCAGTTCTTGTTTCCTGCGTTGAAACAACATAACCCTGAGCCTCATATTCTGCTTTTTTGGTATCCTCACCGTCAGCATTCTTATGCGTATATTCGGCAATGGGAGTATCGTTATCCTTTTCGTAAACAAACGCATTGTAGCCATCCACCTCA
>JAFPCJ010000079.1 GCA_017423885.1 Clostridia bacterium
AATACCGGTAAGAGTATCATAAAGATGCTGTGTAACCTCTCCGATCTCACCGTTATTGACAGAATACTTTTTATCCTTATAACAAAGCTCACCTATAGGAGAAACTACTGCGGCAGTACCGCAGCCCCATGCCTCCTCAAGAGTTCCGTTTTCCATTGCTTCGCTCAATTCGTCAATACTGAGCAGACGCTCGGAAACCTTATAGCCTTCCTTTTTGAGAACTTCAATACAGGATTTTCTTGTGATTCCGGGTAATATAGAGCCTGAAAGCATCGGGGTAATTATCTCGCCATTAATTTTAAACATAACATTCATGGCGCCTACTTCTTCAATATACTTGCGCTCAACGCCATCAAGCCAAAGTACCTGCGAATATCCCTTGCGCTCTGCTCTCTCGCCTGCACGGTTACTTGCAGCATAGTTACCGCCGCATTTTGCATATCCCGTACCGCCGCGAACAGCGCGGACATCCTCATCCTCGATCATGATCTTAACAGGGTTGATACCCTCTTTATAATAGCTTCCGACAGGAGAAGCAATAATCATATACGTAGCATTGTTTACAGCATGAACACCCAAGGTCTCATCGTTGCCAAACATAAACGGACGCAAGTAAAGCGAAGTTCCGGGAGCAGACGGAGTCCAATCCTGCTCAACCTTTACAAATTCGGTAAGCACCTGCATAGCAATATCCTCGGGGATCTGCGGCAGGCAAAGACGGTCAGCAGAATTATTCATACGACGGATATTTTCAATAGGACGGAAAAGCTGAACCTTGCCATCTGCACGGCGATAAGCTTTAAGTCCCTCAAATATCTCAGATCCGTAGTGCAAAACTGTAGAAGCAGGATGTAAGGAAATGTTCTCAAACGGAACTATTCGTGCATCATGCCAGCCCTCTTCGCGACTGTAATCCATTATAAACATATGATCGGTAAATATTTTACCGAAGCCTAATGTACTGCTATCCGGCTTCTCTTTAGGACAAGCTGTTTTGTTAAAGGTAATATTCATTTAAAACACTCCTTATTCGTAATCGGCGCCGATCTTAAGCGCTTTAAGGTTAAGCTCAAGCATATCAGCCTTTTTGGGCGGTATAACCTTTTGAAGAGTAGCCATTATTCCCTGCTCATCAAATTCACCCATAACCTTAAGGATCTTGCCAAGCAAAATCATATTTGCAAGCTTGGGCATACCGTTCTCGCCGGCAAGACGGGTTGCGGGAACATAATATGCGTCAACATCATCACGTTGAACCTCACGCTCAATAAGGCTTGAATCTGCAAATATCTTACCACCGCTTACAACAGCAGTTTCATATCTATCAAGCGACGGAAGATTAAGCGCAACAAGAACATCGGGCGCAGAAACTATCGGAGAACCAACCGGTTCATCGCTCAATATAACGCCGCAACTTGCAGTGCCTCCACGCATTTCAGGGCCGTATGAAGGAAGCCAGCTTACCTGCTTGTCTTCAACCAAGCCCTTGTAAGCCAACAATTTACCGACAAACAAAACACCTTGTCCGCCGAAGCCTGAAAGTAAGTATTTGGTTGTAGACATTATTTTTCCTCCTTTGCGGCAGATCTATCCTTATAAACGCCGAGCGGATAATAAGGAAGCATATTATCATCTACCCATTTGAGAGCAGCCTGCGGAGTCATACCCCAGTTTGTAGGACAGGTAGAAACGACCTCAACAAGTGAGAAGCCCTTTCCGTCAAGCTGATTCTGGAAAGCCTTTTTAATGGCTTTTTTAGCATTGCGGATATTTTTAACGCTGTTAACAGTAACACGCTCAAGATATTCGGGACCTTCAAGCTCGGAAAGCATTTCGCAAACTCTTACAGGATAACCACAGTGGTTAACATCTCTGCCGTAGGGTGAAGTCTGTGTAACCTGACCGGGAAGTGATGTGGGAGCCATCTGACCACC
>JAFPCJ010000080.1 GCA_017423885.1 Clostridia bacterium
AATGGTCCAGAACGATTGCGATTTTATCTTTATTGAACACGGTATCAAAACCGGCTTTTTTAAATTCATTTACTGCTACGGGGGTGGTAATATCGTTGCCGAGAACTATATCAAGCTTTGCGCTGATAAGCTGACCGGCTTTAACGCTTTCAAGTCCCGCGTGGGCGGCAAGTATTTTTTGAGTCATAGTCATGCCCATAGTTTCGACTCCTTATCTGGTCATATTGTTATAAGCACTTAACAATGCGTGGATACTTGCACGGATAATATCTGTATCCGTACCCGCACCCCAATAAGTTTTACCGTTTTTATCTTCTACGCCGATATAAGCGGCAGCAGTTGCATCAGAGCTCTTGCCTTCAAGACTGTGCTCGGTATACACCTTAAGACTGTAATTATCTTCCGTGTATTCCTTCAAAGCATTGCTGACAGCGTCAAGAGAGCCGTTGCCCTGGGTATGAACGGTATTTTTCTTGCCGTCACGCACAAAGGTAACGTATGCGTCCACCCCACCGTCCTTCTGAACAAAGCTCATATTGGAAATCGCCACAGGGCTTTCAAGATTCAGGTAATTATCGGTAAACACCTTTAAAACGTCGTGAGGTTTAAGCTCTCGGTGGTCGTGATCAGATACATTTTTACAAGCATAGCTAAAATGCTCACGCATTTTTGCGGGAAGATCATAACCGTACGTCTGCTCAAGCAGATATCCGATACCGCCTTTTCCGCTTTGGGAATTCACACGGATAACGTCAGCATCGTAAGTACGGCTTATATCCTTGGGGTCGATAGGAATATAAGGCACCGACCAGATGTTAAGTCCCTTTTCTTCACGCCATTTCATACCCTTTGCGATTGCATCCTGATGGCTGCCGGAAAAAGCGGCAAATACCAAAGAGCCTGCATAGGGGCTTCTTTCGTACACGTGCATACGAGTGCACTTTTCATAAGTTGCCACTATTTCGGGCATATTTGAAAAATCAAGCTCGGGATCAACACCGTGGGAATACATATTCATTGCAAGTGTGATTATATCAACATTTCCAGTACGCTCGCCGTTGCCGAACAAGGTACCCTCAACACGGTCTGCTCCTGCAAGGAGAGCAAGCTCCGTATCCGCAACGCCTGTACCTCTATCGTTATGAGGATGAAGCGAAAGGGTCACGAATTCACGGTATTTCAGGTTTTCGCTCATATACTCAACCTGATTCGCATAAACGTGCGGCAAGCTCATTTCTACGGTAACGGGAAGGTTTATAATAACATTGTTGGTTTCGGAAGGCTCAAGAACGTCCAAAACAGCGTTGCACACTTCCAAAGCATATTCAGGTTCCGTGCCCGTAAAGCTTTCGGGAGAGTATTCAAAGCGGAAATTACCCTCGTATTCGGAAGCAAGACGTTTAACAAGCTTTGCACCGTCAACTGCAATCTGTTTTATCTCTTCTTTGGATTTTTTGAAAACCTGCTCTCTTTGAGCAACGCTCACGGAATTATAAAAATGGATAATTGCATTGGGAGCGCCCTTGCAGGCATCAAAAGTCTTGCGGATAATATGCTCTCTGCACTGGGTAAGCACCTGAACGGTAACGTCCGCAGGAATCATATCTTTCTCTATGAGAGTGCGCAGAAATTCGTATTCGGTTTCTGATGCGGCTGGAAATCCCACTTCTATCTCTTTGAAGCCTACTTCAAGTAAAAGTTTATAAAATTCCAGTTTTTCCTCAAGGCTCATGGGAATTACAAGGGATTGATTACCGTCACGCAGGTCAACGCTGCACCAACGGGGCGCTTTTTCTATATGATCCTTACTCACCCATTTAAAATGTGAACCGGGAGGCGGAAAATAGCCTACACTGTATTTGCTGTTATCCATTATTTACTCCTTGGAATCCGAGGTGCCGATCTCTGCAATCGCCTCTACTTCTACCAAAACATTCTTGGGCAAAGTTTTTGCGGCAACGCAGGAACGAGCGGGCTTGCTTACGAAATATTTGCCGTATACTTCGTTAAAAACGGCAAAATCACCCATATCACTCAAAAAGCAGGTGGTTTTTACAACCTTTTCAATACTGCTTCCCGCCGCTTCAAGGACTGCGGAAAGATTTTTACATACCTGCTCGGTCTGTTCACGGATATCGGTTGCTTCAACAGCGCCGCTGGCGGGGTTTATAGCTATTTGACCTGAGGTAAATACTATATTACCGACTACCGTGGCCTGAGAATAAGGACCGATAGCGTCCGGCGCATTTTTTGTGTATATGTAATTCATAAAAATTTACTCCTTTGACACGATTTTAAAGCCTTCGCTCTTTAATGCTTCGGTTATCTGCTGAACGTGATCGTAATCACGGGTCTCCATAACGATACGTAGATAACAGCCGTTAATGCTTTCGGTATTTCCGTTGCGCTCATGATGAACGCTGGTTACATTACCACCGCAATCTGCGATAATACGGGAAACATCCTTAAGCTGGCCGGGTTTATCAACAAGTTCGATAAGCAAGCTGGAGCTTCTGCCCGATTTCATAAGACCACGCTCTATTACACGCGAAAGGCTTGTAACGTCTATATTACCGCCGGAAACTACGCTTACTACCTTCTTGCCCTCTACGGGGAATTTATTGAACATAGCCGCCGCAACGGAGACTGCGCCCGCACCTTCGGCAATCATTTTTTGCTTTTCGATCAAAGCAAGGATAGCGGAAGAAATTTCATCTTCGGTAACAAGAGCGATATCATCCACATATTTGCTTACCATATCGAAGGTGTTATCACCGGGACGCTTTACTGCGATACCGTCTGCAATGGTGGAAACAGAAGGCAAAGTCTGTATTGAACCGCTGTTTACGGAATTATACATACTGGGAGCTCCTGCCGCCTGAACACCGTAAACCTTTATGCGAGGATTAATGGCTTTTATTGCGTATGCAACGCCGGAAATAAGTCCGCCGCCGCCGATGGGAACGATAACCGCATCTATATTGTCAATATCGTTTACTATCTCAAGACCGATAGTACCCTGCCCCGCAATTACGTTTTCATCATCAAAAGGATGAACAAAGGTAAGTCCCAGCTCGTCCTTTAAAGACATTGCTTTATTATACGCATCATCATAACATCCCTCAACAAGGCAAACTTTTGCTCCATAGTTTTTGGTGGCCTCAACCTTGGAAATAGGCGCATTATCGGGAAGACAGATAAGCGAAGAAATACCGTATTTGGAAGCTGCAAGTGCTACGCCTTGCGCATGGTTTCCCGCAGAGCAGGCAATAACACCTTTTGCTTTATCTTCATCGGAAAGCATTGCTATCTTGTATCCCGAACCGCGTAGCTTGAAGGAACCGGTGTTCTGTAGGTTTTCCGGTTTAAAATACAAATCACACCAGGGCGCTATACCGT
>JAFPCJ010000081.1 GCA_017423885.1 Clostridia bacterium
AGGCACACTTGCCTTCTTTCTCTCAAAGCTTCTTACAAAGGATAAATACCGCCGTTCGGTATACACATATTCTCTTACTGTTCCGAATAGCGGATATATGGGCATTCCGCTAACGCAGGCTATTTTCGGCTCGGGTATGCTGCTTAATGTTCTGCTTTTTGCTTTGCCGATAAATATATACCTTTATACCGTCGGCTATTGTTTGCTTATTAAATCCAAGTTGACCTTGAAAAAGCTTTTAAATCCGCCAATTATTGCTATTGTTTTGGGTTCGGTGGTTGGTCTGTCGGGATTAAAGCTTCCGGCCTTTGCTGCTGATTTTTTGTCTGTTGCAGGGGCACCTATGGGACCTTGTACAATGCTTATTCTTGGAATGGCTCTTTCGGAATACAAATTCAAAAAGTTGCTTAAAAATCCTATGAACTACGCCGTTTCTCTGTTGAGACTAATAGTCATACCTGCAGTATTTGTAATCTTGTTTAAACTGATTGGGTTAAGCAATGTTATTATGCCTGCACTTATCGTTTATTCCATGCCCTGCGGTCTCAATACTGTAGTATTCCCTAAAATGGTAGGCGAGGATTGCGAGACCGGAGCGGCACTAACCCTTATTTCTACTACACTTTCAATGCTTACAATTCCCATTATGCTGACAATTTTCGGAACATAATTGATTTAATGTTGAAAAATTACGCTGTGTACAGTATTGCAGACAGATAGTTGAGCGGAAAAACAAATAATAATTCTTGACAAATTCTTTGCAAGGATGTATTATAAAAGGGTATAAAGGCTATGAAAAAGGAAAGTAGCTTGAAATTTGCCTTTTCAGAGAACGCGTGCCGTCGGCTGTGAGCCGCGTAGGTAACCTCGAGTGAAAAACCGCCTTTTGAGCCGCCGTGGGTCAAAAACACGGCCGTTTTTCCGCGTTAAGGAAGATCGAGCGCCGTATTATTTACGGAAATCGGGTGGAACCGCGGAGTTTACTGCTTCGTCCCGCATATTTTGCGGGATGAAGCTTTTTTATTTCACCGCATAATTTTGGAGGAATGAAAATGATAAAAATTACTTTGAAGGATGGCTCTGTTTTAGAGCTTGAAAAGGGACTTTGTGCGCTTGATGCGGCAAAGGCAATCAGCATGGGACTTGCGCGTAATGCGTGTGCCGCGAGGATAAACGGCGAAAATGCCGATCTTCGTACTGCTTTGGAGGAGGACTGTACGCTTGAGATACTCACCTTTGATGATGAGTACGGCCGTTGGACCTTCCGTCATACCGCGTCTCACATAATGGCGCAGGCGGTAAAGCGCTTGTATCCTGCCGCAAAGCTTACTATCGGCCCTGCTGTTGATGACGGCTTTTATTATGACTTTGATATTGACGAGAAATTCACTCCCGATGATCTCACAAAGATCGAGGAAGAGATGAAAAAAATAGTCAAGGAGAATATTGACCTTGAGCGTTTCACCATGAGCCGCGATGAGGCTATCGCTTTCTTCAAGGAAAAGGATGAGCCGTATAAAGTAGAGCTTGTAGAAAATCTTCCCGAGGGCGAGGAGATAAGCTTCTACCGTCAGGGCGATTTCTGCGATCTTTGCGCGGGCGCTCACCTTATGAGCACGGGTACAGTCAAGGCGTTTAAATTAACCTCGGCTACAGGTGCATATTGGCACGGCGACTCAAATAACAAGATGCTCTGCCGCGTTTACGGCACTGCTTTCCCCAAGGCAAGCGAGCTTGAAGCTCATCTTGCGGCATTGGAAGAAGCAAGAAAGCGCGACCATAATAAGCTTGGCCGTGAGCTTGAGTTCTTTACAACCGTAGACGTTATCGGTCAAGGACTTCCTATATTGCTCCCGAAGGGTGCCAAGGTCATTCAGCTTTTACAGCGCTTTGTTGAGGATGAAGAGGCTCGCCGCGGCTGGCAGATCACCAAGACTCCGTATATGGCAAAGCGTGAGCTTTACAAGCTTTCGGGACATTGGGATCATTATCTTGACGGTATGTTCGTTCTGGGCGACCCGTATGATGAGGAGAAGGAGTGCTTCGCACTTCGCCCCATGACCTGCCCGTTCCAATATCAGGCATATCTTAACCGCGCGCGTTCTTACCGCGATCTGCCGCTCCGTTATAATGAGACCTCTACACTTTTCCGTAACGAGGAATCGGGCGAGATGCGCGGTCTTATCCGCGTCCGTCAGTTCACTATCTCCGAGGGTCACCTTATGTGTACTCCCGAACAGCTTGAGAGCGAATTCAAGAGCTGTCTTGAGCTTACTACCTTTATGCTTAAAACTCTCGGTCTTTATGAGGATGTTTCCTATCGCTTCTCGCAGTGGGATCCCGATAACCGCGAAAAGTATATCGGCACCGCAGAGCAGTGGGATGAGGCTCAGGGTGTTATGTCCAAAATTCTCGATAATCTTGGCATCACC
>JAFPCJ010000082.1 GCA_017423885.1 Clostridia bacterium
CACCAAGTTTTTTCTAATAAAATTATTGCCTTGGTGTTAGTATTATAACCTCGAAAAATATTTTTTCTGTCGACTGCTTTTACTTGCATTCGACACATATGATTAGTTCTTTTCAAAGGTTGGGGTAAAATTCATTCTAAACGGACAGTCGAGAACGGTAAGTCCCTACAACGATAACGCCCCAATATTTGAAACAGAACCTAAAAAAAGCAGGACAGACCAAACCGATCCATCCTGCTTTTTTTACATTATTCTGAATATTGCAATACCTAAAATTATTGCGCCGAACACAACGCGATAAATTGCAAATATCTTGAAGCTTCCTTTTTTGAGAAAGGACATAAGAAATTTTATTACGAGCATACCCGAAATAAAGCTCGAAAGCACTCCTGCAACAAAACTTAAACTTAAATCAAATTCCCCTATCGACAGCAGAACTGCCGCGGCAACTATCGGAGCCGAAAGCATAAAGGAATACTTTGCCGCGCTTTCTCTTTCGATGCCCATTGAGCGGGCAACGGTCATTGTAATACCCGAGCGTGAAACACCCGGTATTCCTGCAGCTACAGCCTGTGAAACGCCAACCAAAAAGCCCTGCTTGAAGTTGATATCCTCATATTTGGTAGAAGACTTACAGCGTTTATCCGCAATGTAGAGGATAATACCCATAACTATCAGCGCAAAAGAGATTATAAGCATCTGCAGATTCATATTATCTCCTGTAAGCTTTTCTATCACCTTTTCGAGCACAAGACCCAAAACGCCCGCAGGCACAGTAGCGGCTACTATGTACCAGAAAATTCTGCCTTCGGCAGTTTTTTCCTTTTTGACCGCCATATTAAAGCCTCCGCGCAAAAGCGATATCCAATCCTTAAAGAAATATATCAGGATGGCAAGCAGTGTTCCTGCATGAAGGGCAAGATCAAAGGATTCTGAAATATTATCCCATTTAAAAAGCCACGGCATTATATTAAGGTGTCCCGAGCTTGAGACAGGCAGGAACTCTGTAAGTCCCTGCACTATCCCTAAAAACACCGATCTGATCATTTCAATCATACTTATCTCCTCAGTTTAATCGGAAGTAACATCCTTGTAAAGTCGGATATATGCATTTGCAGAAGCTGACCAGCTATTGTTACACTCCATCGCTCTGCGGCGCAGAATGTCCCAACCGTCCTTTTCGGCATAGCCTGCAAGAGCACGCCAGACAGTATTAAGCATATCATGAGCATTATAGCTTGCAAAGGTAAAGCCGTTGCCCTCATTATCTCCGCTATCCTGAATGGTGTCATTAAGTCCGCCCGTTTCGCGGACGATCGGTATAGTACCGTAACGCAATGCCACCATCTGTGCTAAGCCGCAAGGCTCGCTCTTACTCGGCATAAGGAATATATCAGCGCCCGCATAAATGCAATGGGCAAGCTTTGGATCAAAGCCGAGCTTCAGTCCCACCTTATCGGGGTAACGCGAGGCTACCTCATGGAAGAAGGTCTCGAATTCCCACTCACCGGAGCCAAGTATCACAAACTGCACATCGGCTTTAAGCATATCCTCAAAAACACACTTTACAAGGTCGATTCCCTTATGCGAAACAAGGCGCGTTACCATACCGATAACCGGAACATCGCTTCGCTCGGGCAAGCCGAGACTCTTCTGCAGACAGCTCTTGTTATAAGCCTTATCAGCCAGCGTATCGACAGTAAAATTACGGTAGATAAGAGGATCGGTCTCGGGATCATATACATCATAATCAATTCCGTTTACAATTCCCGTAAGCTTATATGTGAACTGCGAAAGAATGGAATCAAGACCGTGAGAATAATAGGGGTCAAGAATTTCCTTGGCATAGGTAGGCGAAACGGTAGTGATCTTATCGGCGCACTGTATACCGCCCTTCATCAGATTGATACAGCCGTCATATTCAACAAGGCTTTCTCTGCCCTCGGGAAGTCCCAAAACATCAGCGTAAAGCTCATGACCGTATTTACCCTGATACTGAATATTATGAATGGTATAGACCGTTTTGATTTCGCTGTAAAACTCATTTTTACGGTAAAACTCATTGAGATAAACAGGTATCATTGCGCTCTGCCAATCGTTACAGTGAATGACATCAGGCTTGAAATCAATATGCGGAAGTATCTCAAGCGCCGCGCGAGAGAAGAAGGCAAAGCGCTCGGCATCATCATAGTGACCGTAAAGACCGTCACGCTTAAAATAATACTGATTATCAAGCAGATAATATATTACACCGTCAACATGAGCTTCAAAAACACCGCAATACTGTCTTCTCCATGCTACGGGAACGGTTATACTGCATAAAAATGTCATATTCTTACGCATTTCCTCCGAAACACAGCTATACAACGGCATTACAACTCTGCAGCCTATCAGTCTGCGGCGCAAAGCCTTGGGCAAGGCGCCCGAAACATCGGCAAGTCCACCCGACATAGCAAACGGGTATGCCTCACTCGAAGCAAATAATACTTTCATTTCTTTTCTCCTGTTACAGACTTTGATTTTTCTTGATAAGAAAAGTCTTTTTATTAGTTCCCTTAATTATCATGCCCTCGCCAATGACGGCGTTTTTATCCGAAATAACGCGGTCAAGCTGAACATCGGCACTGACCCTTGAGCCTTGCATGAGTATACAGTTTTCAACAACTGCACCCTTTTCCACCTTAACGCCGCGGAAAAGCACGCTGTTTTTTACCGTTCCCTCTATCACACAACCATCGGCAATAAAGCTGTTTTCAACCACAGCCTTTGTGCCGTATCTTGTAGGCATATCGTCACGTGTCTTAGTGAGTATCGGGCGTTCCTTATTGAAAAGGTCACGACGCACATCATCCTCCAAAAGCTTCATGCTCGCTTCATAATATGCGTTTTCACTGTCAAGAACAGCGCTGAAGCCATCATGCAAGAAGCCGTAAACATTCTTGCTTTCAATTATCTCATCAAGCGGAATATCGCCGTTATAAGCTTCATCCACCATACTAACAAGCAATTCACGGTTACATATCATAATGCCGAGGGAGTAATTTACCTCGCCCTCGCTTGCAGCACCGCTATGACCTGTTATTTTGCCGTTCTCATCTACAAATACCTCAACCGCATCCTCGCAAGCCGCAGGTCTGATACCCTTGGTATACACAACGGTTATATCAGCGTTATTCTTTTTATGCGCCTTAATAAGCGCAGAAATATCAACGTTTGCAATGCTGTTTGCATTATAGCCTACGATATAGTCCGCATGGCATCTCTTGACAAAATCCATGGCGCCGTAAAGCGCCTCGACATTACTTGTGTAGCGCTTGGCAGAGCGGGTGTTAAAGGGCGGCATAAGATGCAAGCCGCCTTTTTTACGGTCAAGATCCCAATATATACCGCTGCCGACATGGTCAAGCAAAGAACGGTACTTATCACGAATAACAAGACCCACATTGCTTATACCTGCATTTACAAGATTTGAAAGCGGAAAATCTATAAGTCTGTATCTTCCGCCGAACGGAACAGATGCCATAGAACGATGGGAAGTAAGCTGCGGAACAAGCTCATCATGAACATTTGTAAATATAATTCCCGCTACCTTTGACATACTCATAGCTTCTCCCCCTTTTCCACATTTTCTGTTATCATTTTTTTAGCTCCAACAACTGCCGCTTCGCCGACTGTAATGCCGTCACCAATAACGGTAATGCCCCAATTTTCTGCACCGCAAACAGCAGGATCCTCACCTATCACGGCGTTTTCTTCAACAACAACATTCTCTGCAATTATCGAATACTTAACGCTTGCTCCCGATTTTATAACTGCACCCGGCATTACAAGCGAGTATTCGACCGAAGCTCCCTGTTCTACTGTAACGTTTTCAAAAAGAATGGAATAATCAAGCTTACCTGAAACATCACAGCCCTCGGTAATAAGCGAATTTTCCACCTTTGCGCTTGCGGACACGTACTGCGGCGGCAAAGCCGAGGTACGCGAACTTATGCGCCATTTAGGATCGGAAAGATCAAGGTCAATCTTGGGATTGAGCAGATCGAGGTTTGCTTCCCACAAGGAATCAACTGTACCTACATCCTTCCAATAATCCGCAAATCTGTAGACCATCATTTTTTCGTTTTGTCCGAGCATATTCGGAATTATATTCTTTCCGAAATCATTGGACGAGGACGGATCATTCTCATCCTCTGTAAGATATTTTCTAAGCTTATCCCATGAGAAAACATAAATACCCATAGAAGCAAGATTGCTTTTAGGATTGGCAGGCTTCTCCTCAAACTCATAGATAGAGCCATCGGGATTTGTATTCATGATTCCAAAACGCGAGGCTTCATCATCGGGTACTTCAAGCACAGCAATAGTACATGCCGCCTGCGTTTCGATATGCTGATTTATCATGAGAGAATAGTCCATCTTATAAATATGGTCTCCCGAAAGAATAAGAACATATTCAGGGTC
>JAFPCJ010000083.1 GCA_017423885.1 Clostridia bacterium
ACAGGAGTACACACCTACATCGTTAAGGAGTATATCCCTGCTGCAAACGAGCGCTTCGGCGTTGACTACGATACTACTGAGTATCTTGTAACCGTAAACGTCACCGACAATAAGGAAGGCAGACTTGAAGCAGGTACCACTTATCAGGTATTGGGCAAAGCAGGTCCCGTAAACGGTATCATCTTCACCAACAATTACAAGGCTTCCTCTGTAAATGTTGATCTCAAGGGTAAAAAGTCACTTGAAGGACGCGAGCTTGATCTCAATGAGTTCACCTTTGAGCTTTACGAGACAGAGTCCGACTACAAGTATGACAAGAACGATCTGATCGACAGCCAGAAGAACGGTGACGAGGGCTACTTCGCATTCGATACAATCAATTACAAAACCGCAGGCAAGAGATACTATGTTGTAGTTGAAAACCGCACCGATAATATCAAGGGCGGCGTTGATTATGACAAGACCGAGTACAAGATCGAGGTAGATATCATAGACGAGAGCACAGGACAGCTCAAGGCTGACATCACCACCAACCTCGGCACTCATACCACGCTCAACTTCAACAATACCTATTCGGCAAAGTCGGCTAAATATGAGATTGAGGGTACAAAGGTACTCGAGAAAAAGAATCTTGAGGCTTCGCAGTTCTCCTTCTCGCTGTTTGAAGCAGATGCCAACTTCAAGCCTGTAGGCGATGCTATCGAGACGGTAACGCATGATTCCGAAGGCAACTTCTCCTTTGATGAGCTTGAGTTCACCAAGGCTAAAACCTACCGCTATGTTGTGATTGAGGATACCGCTGATAAGCTTGCTGATATCCACTATGACGAAAGCGTATACACGCTTAAATTTGAGGTTATTGACGATCTTAACGGTCAGCTTCACATCAATAACAAGTCTATTGCCGTAGGCGAGAGCGCAAAGAACGAGATAGTATTTACCAACATTTACGATCCTACTATGACCGAAAAGTCTGTATCGGTTGACATCAACATCAAGAAGCTTCTTGAGAACAGAAGTCAAAAAGCAATGGGACTTGACGGTTTCGAGTTCGAGCTTAAGAACACAGAAACCAATGAAAGCACCGTTGTTAAGACCGATAAGGATGGCAAGGCTGTATTTACTCTCGGCTTCACAGAAAAGGATTACGCTTCCGTTTACAGTTATACTCTTACTGAAGTAGATACCAAGATCGCTGATATGACCTACAGTAAGGAAAGCTATGATGTAACAGTTAAACTTTACATTGATGATAACGGAAAGCTTGCCGCAGATGTTCTTAAGAACAATCAGGCAGTAGAGAATTTCGAGGCAGAATTCACCAATGTATATGCTCCTGTTGAGCCCCCACACAAGGCTCCTCAGACAGGTAACCGTTCAAACGGCCATATTGCAATGCTTGCAACACTTCTGTTTGTAAGCGGCGGACTCTTCTCGATCTCCGTAAAATTCAGAAAGGCTCTTGAGAGCTGAACAGCACATTAAAAACCGCCCCGTATCACCGAAGTGATACGGGGCGGTAATCATTTAGGTTTTGTTTTAAGCCTTAAGCTCCTCAACAAACTCTCCAAATTTTGCAAGTGCCTTTATAAGGTGCTCGGTCGAGTAGCAGTAGGAAACTCTTATAAAGCCCTCTCCACCCTTTCCGAAGGCGGTTCCGGGTACTACGGCTATCTTCTTTTCACGCAACAGCCGCTCGCAGAACTCATCGCTTGAAAGACCTGTTGATCTGATACACGGGAAAGCGTAAAATGCACCCTTCGGCTCACGGCAGGTAAGACCCATATTATTAAATCCTGAGACTACAAGTCTGCGGCGGCGGTCATACTCCTCTACCATTCTTGTTACATCCTCGTCACAGCTCTTCAGCGCTTCGATCGCGGCATATTGCGAAGTAGTAGGCGCGCACATTATGGCAAACTGATGTATCTTGGTTATCTGGGTCATAATAGGCTCGGGACCGCAGGCAAAGCCGAGTCGCCAGCCGGTCATGGAAAAGGATTTTGAGAAGCCGTTTACCGTAACGGTACGCTCCTTCATATTCCCTACCGAAGCAAAGGAAACGTGAGGCTTGCCGCCAAAGGTAAGCTCGGAATATATTTCATCCGAAATAACAGCGATATCGGTTCCCTCAAGTATCTCGGCAATTTTTTCAAGATCCTCTTTTTCCATTATTCCGCCCGTAGGATTGCAAGGATACGGCATTATAAGCACCTTGGTCTTGGGGGTTATAAGCGCCTTTAATTCCTCGGGAGTTACCTTAAAATCGTTTTCTGCCTTGGTTTCAAGTATTACGGGAACACCGCCCGCAAGCATGGTTATCGGTTCATAGCAAACATAGCTCGGTTGAGGAATTATGACCTCTTCGCCCGCCCTTACAAGCGCGCGGATAGCCGCATCTATCGCTTCGCTTCCGCCAACCGTTACAAGTATTTCATGTACAGGATCATAGTCAAGCGAGCATTTGCGCTTCATATAATCGGATATCGCGCCGCGAAGCTCCAAAATACCGTGATTAGAGGTGTATTTGGTGTGACCGCGTTCAAGTGAATTTATACCCGCCTTACGCACCTGCCATGGGGTCTGAAAATCCGGCTCGCCCACTCCGAGCGAAATAACATCGTCCATAGTAGCGGCAATATCAAAGAATTTTCTGATGCCCGACGGCTTGATCTCGGTAACGGTGGGATTAAGCAGCTTACCGTAATCGATCATAGCCAGAACTGCCCCCTATCATCCTTGGAAATGTCACAAAGCTTTACATCCATTTCCTTATAGCGGCGCATTACAAAATGGGTGGTAGTAGAGGTGACCGAATCTATTGTAGCAAGCTCACGCGCAACAAAACGCGCTACATCCTGCAAAGTCTTCCCCTTTACCACAACATTAAGATCGTACACACCCGACATAAGGTATACCGACTCGACCTCATGATATGACATGACCTTTTCTGCAACCTCTTCAAAGCCAAGATCTGCTTTAGGAACAACATTAAGCTCGATTATTGCAGATACGTTATTATCATCAAGTCTGTCCCAATCTATAACTGCCTTATATCCGCAGATAACGCCCTCTTTTTCGAGCTCAGCTATCTGCTCTGCAACCGTTTTAGCATCACTGCCAAGCATGGCGGCAAGCTCCTCGTTTGTATAACGCGCGTTTCTGCTCAAAAGCTTAAGTAACTCATTTTTCATTTTTTGTTCCTCCTAATAAAATTAAAGTCTTATCACTTTGATGATATTTTCTTAAGGCAACGGTTAAGCAGGTTAACAGGAAGACCCACCACATTGTAATAGCAGCCCTCGATCCGGTTTATAAAAAGACCTGCTTTACCTTGAATACCGTATCCGCCCGCTTTATCATAAGGCTCGTCAGAGGAAATATAGTCTTCTATCTCCTCATCGGTAAGCTCGTCAAAGAAAACTTGCGTTTCGGCATGATCGGAGATGACCTGATCGCCGCAAATAAGCGTAAGTCCGCTTACGACCGAATGACCGCGCCCCGAAAGCATACGCATCATCCGCTCGGCATCTGCCCTATCACGCGGCTTGCCTAAAATACAGTCATCACAGATAACTACCGTATCACAGCCGATAACTATCGTTTGTCCGTCCGCTTTTCCGTCTTCAAAAAGCATTTCGGCTACCGCTTTTGCCTTTCGTGCGGAAAGCTCGGTTGCAAGCCGTCCGCCGTCCCTCAAATCGCAGTTCTCATCGGTGTCACAGGTCACAACCTCAAACTCGAAGCCGAGATTTTCAAGTATTTCTCTGCGGCGCGGAGATTTTGAAGCAAGTATTATCTTCATTTGAGTGCCTCGTCATAATGTGCGCGCTCACCGCCGATAAACTTGGGGCGAACTCTTGCGGCAAGCACCTTTGCTTCGCCTATACGGTCATTTTGCAATCGAACCGGCACAGCAACCTTTTTAAGATGCATTCCTATCATTGTAAAGCCGATATCAAGTCCCGCATCAGCGCGTATCTCCTCAAGCGCTACAGGCTCGGAAAAAGCGGCATAAGCGGCAGTAGCAAACGAGCCGCCCGCCTTGGGGAAGGGCACAACATTGACCGCCTCTGCAAAGGTTGCCGCCGCACGCTCAACGATTATCGCACGGTTAAGATGCTCACAGCACTGCGCCGCAACATATACTCCCTTTTCGTTTGCAGCCTTATATATTCCCTCGAATATATCCTTTGCGGTATCAGGGGAAGAATCGGTACCTATTTTGCTTCCCAAGACTTCACTTGTAGAGCAGCCTACAACGAGTATCTGTCCCTTTTTAAGTCCTGCAAGCTCAATAATTTCCTTGGTTGCCAAAAAGGCTTGATCTTTAATTTCACTCATTTATATCACCTTAAAAAGTATTCTACCATATTTCAAGTACAGTTACAAGAAAAAAATAAAACTACAATAACACAAATGGCAGAGCGATGGGCTGTGTGTCCCATCGCTCTGCCATTTTAGTTTTAAATATCAGGAAAATTTAAGATATTGCTCTGTTAAAATGCGATAATCCCATCTTTAAGACAGCTTTAATCAATTCCCTCTGTCTCGGTAAGCTCTGCTAACATATTAAGGAATGATGCAGAGAAAATCTGACAGTTGATCCAATAGTTAAAGCGTCCGTATGCGCAATTTTCCTCGATAAAGAATGTCGGGATCTGACCCGTTTCGGTATCCTGTACTCTTGTAATAGTATCAGCAAGTGCCATCGCTTTTTCAAGATATAATCTATCTGAAGTAAGCTTATACATGCTCACAAAAGCACCACCAATGACCGAGGAGCTGGCATCAATAGGAACATAGCATAAATATTGCTCAAGACCTGCCGGTGTATAGCGGATAACGTCATTATCCCCTGCCCAAACGGGGAACTCGCCCCACACAACAAACTGATCCTCAACATAACGCATCATATCCTTTGCAATTTCTGTCTTTTCAGCATCACCGCTGAAATTTTTGGATATGTATTCGGTTAAGTAGTCTGCCGTAAAGTGCGTAAGGTTGCGGTAATTGCCTGATACGGGGATGTCCTCAAACTGCCCTTCCCAATTATAATTCTTCAGACAGTTATCCACAATAAAATTATACATGCCCTGCTCAAGCTCTCTCCAGCATTCATCCTGTGTCACTTCATATACTGAATGGAAGAAATTGACGAATTTGAAATCTACGCACAAATTCTCCTTCAAAGGCTTTCCGGTGTTGCAGTCAAGCAACAAATACCAGCTTCCCGACGGATGGCGGTTTTCTTTATAATAATTCGCAATAGTAAGAGCGGCATCAAGGTATTTTTTATCATTTGTTGCTTTTGCCAAGTTAAGATATGCTATACCTGCCGATATAGGGTAGATCATCATTGTAGTGCCTACGCAATCCTTTGCAGCAGGAGCTACTTCGTTAACCTTTTCGGCAATCAATCCCTCAAACGAATAGGTTGGCGGCAGTCCTTCAAGGGGATGACCTTCAGGAAAGCTTATAGAAAGCAGATAATCTGCCGCGCGGCGAGCCAAAAGCAACGCATTTTCGCTGTTTTCAGGCGAAAGTTTGGCATATTTGATCATTGCACCGACAATGCTTGAAATGGTTTTTGCAGGATAAGCATTATGTGCATAATCAGGCTTCGGCTTGCCATGAATCAGCCAATACTGTACGATTTCTTCATTATAAATATATCTGTATGCTTCAAGTGCCGCCTCACGATAAGAGCGCGCTCTCTTCGGCAAGGCTTCGCGTCCCGGAAAAGGAGCAGATTTATAGAAGGTTCTGGCACCTATAAGATAGGTCGCCTCACCGTTTTTATTTACCGACTCTACTCGCAAAGTAACAAAGCCGCTCGGTATCTCTCCCCAGATAGGAGCGAGAGAAGCCGTGGGAGTATCGGCATCAAAAGTATGTTCGGTGCCGTTTTTATCAGTAGCAGTAAATCTGTATTTTTCGCTAAAAGGAATGTAAGGAAACTGAAAAGACGGCGCAAAGGTGAACTGCGAAGAATTTATATTCCAAAACAGTCTGCCGTCAACACCACCCGGATGTGCGGCTGTCGCTTCGCTATTATATTCGAGCAAAGCTTGTTGAGCGTATTTATCCATAAATAACTCCTTTATGTCAACTTTCATTAAATTTTACCTTTTAATGATTTCGCCTTATTCACCTATAATCATAACCTGAACTGTACGGGTTCTGCCGCGTGTTTGGTCGAAATCAATAAAGTGAATTCTTCCAAATTCGCCAAGGTCTGCTACACCGTCATCAATAACAACGGTAACATTTCTGCCAATTATAGAGGAACGAAGATGTGCATCGGTATTATGACAGCCGAAATTGTCTTCACCGTGTTCTTCGGCAAAATCGAGTGCCTTTTGACCGGGATGCAAATACATACCTTCATATCTGCAGGTAGGAATCCACTCTTCAAATACGTTTACTAAATCCTGCTGTAAAGTTTCAAGTCCTGTCATAGACATATCAAAAGCACATTCCTGAGTAATTACTGAACAGGTAGTATGATGTGAGTAAACCACAACAATACCGTCTTTCACTTTAGATTCCTTGACAATTTCCTTAACCTGATCGGTTATGTCATGGAAAGATATTGCACGATGACGGGATTCTAATTTTAAAGCTCTTTTAAAAACCATAATTCTACCTCTTGAATTTACTTTTTAAGATCGTTTGCAGCACGGCGTGTTGCAGCAATCATTTCATCAATCATAGCGATCGGATCTTCGGCATTCATAATACCCGAAGCGGCACCTGCAGCTTCACTGCCTGCCATAATAAAGTCATAAACCTCTTGACCGCAGGTGATACCTGCCGCCTGTTCTACCATAATTGTGGGGTCTATTTCTTTAATAACGCGTATTGAATCCTTTACATAAGACATCGGGCTTGCTCCGTTGCCGCCGCCTATAATTTCCGAAGGCTCGGGGTTGATA
>JAFPCJ010000007.1 GCA_017423885.1 Clostridia bacterium
ATATCCATTGCAAAGCGCTCCTTTGCGCGTGACGGCTTTTTCCTGCGGGCGGAAAGTCTTTATAATGTTGCGACCAATATCGACGATATGGATAAACTGCCGTCCTTTGATGCGCCTGTGATAGGTGGGTACGGCGGTGTTTCTTTGCATGAACGGTCACATGGGGAAAGCTTTCTTGCTATCGTTCAAAACAGATTTTTCGGTAACGGACTGTATATATTGGACGAGCCTGAAGCAGCGCTGTCTCCAATGAGATTGCTTACCTTAATGGCGGAAATGAACGAATTGGTAAAGAAAAATTCGCAATTTATAATTGCTACACATTCTCCTATCCTCATGACCTTTCCAAATGCACAAATTTTAGAGTTTTCGCAAGACGGTATTAAAAGTGTCACTTATCAGCAGACCGAGCATTTCCGTATCACAAAAAGATTTTTGGAAGACCCTGAAAAAATGCTGCATTATCTGTTGGAGGATGATGGGTAAACGAAGCATTTTTATATTAAAGCTAAAAAGGTAGGGAGAGTATTATGGATTTTGAAAAAATTATAACCGAGCGTTATTCGGTCAGAAGCTTTAGACCCGAGCATCTGCCGCAAGAGACTATAGACGCAATTCTCGAAGCAGGGCATAAGGCGCCTACGGGCTGTAATTATCAGCCGCAGAGAATACTTGTGCTTAATACCGATGAGTCGGTTTCGAAGCTGAAAGAATGTACCAAGTGCCATTTTAATGCTCAGGCGGCAATGCTCGTCTGCCATAACAAAGAGGAAAGCTGGGTAAGAAAATACGACGGAGCCCTTTCTTCACCGGTGGATGCCGCTATCGTTACTACTCACATGATGCTTGCCGCGCATAATATCGGCGTTGGCAGTTGTTGGGTCATGCACTTTGATCCGCTTGCTATGCGTAAAGCCTTTAATATTCCCGAAAACATTGAACCTGTTGCACTGCTTGTCATGGGTTATCCCGCAGAGGATGCAAAGCCGCTTGACCTGCATTTTAAAAGCAGACCTATGGATGAAGTTGTATTTTACGATAGCTTTTGATGCATCTTTCGGCGGCGCACGCGTAGGGACTTACCGTCCTCGACTGTCCTTTCATCCGTTCGCACTGACATGACTCCCTATTCTCGGCTTTGTCTGACGATGAATGCAAGACAGTTACATCCCAAAAAGCAAAAACGCGGAAGAAGTTGATTTTACTTCTTCCGCGTTTCATATTATATGTGTATTTAAGGGTGTTGAGTTTTTACTGTCCTTTTCAGGTATTATTCTTTATCCTCTATAACCGAAGCGCGGATATAGGGACAGCCTTCGATTTCGGGGAAGTAGGTCAGCGTTACTTCGCGTCCGAGCTCTATGCCGAGGTCGCCTATCGGCGTTACGTGAAGCGCTGAGCCCTTTGCATCGGAATATCTGAAAGCACATTCCGAGCCGATGGTGGCGGTGACCTCACGGAAGCCGTCGCTTACCGTAATAACGGGATATTTTATCTCACCCTTGATGCAGCCTTCAGTGAATGCGGTCACGTGTCCGCTTATACGTCCTACTTGGGCGTGTATCTCGGTGACGGCGATACCGTCGGTCAGTATTGTAGCAGAAACGGGGCAGGGTAGAGCGGATATGTCAAGCAACTCCTCACCCTCTATGCCGTGATGCGCTACAAATAATTTGCAATCCGCTTTGAGTGGCAGAGGAATCGAATTGGCATAAAAGGTGAAATCTGTGTTTTGAGATTGCACCGATATAACGGAATTTTTACATGAGACTATGCGACCTGATATTCTTTCGGGGAAAGCGGTCTCTTTTATTTTTACCTCTGCCGTAGAGCAGGTGTCTGCAGGAGTGAGGAGATATGCTCCGTCTGCTTCGGCGGTCAGCTTATATCCATTTATATTTACGGTGCTGTTATGATCCAATGCGGTAAAACGAAGCTTGAAGCCATCCGCAATCCGCTCTGAAACAGTTACTCTTACAGGGGCGGTAGCCGAAACAGTTATCGGGAATTCACCCAAGGGGCCGTTATCATAAACGAGATAATCAGCAGGGAGCTTTTGAGATATCTTTTTGATGGCGGCTTCGTATACCGACTGATACATGCCTGCATCAAAGAGGGTATTGAGTTCCTCACTGTATTCAATTTTTTCCATCAGGCGGCAGGCATCTGCACGTCTTTCTGAAAGGCGGAAAAGGGAACGAAGCTCTCCAAAGGTAAAGCTGACACCGTCGGTGTGTCCCGAAAGATCAAGGCGCGGACTGTAGGCCACAAAGGAGCATATAGAGTTGCGTTCGGGCGCATTATATTCGGTGGAATGCAGTCCCGAGGGCATGGTTATGCGGATGTAGATATCGGTGGCGCTACGGTCAATACGGTCAGACCAATCAATCACATAAGAGTTAATATATTGATGTCTTCCCTGAAGCTCCTCGGTGAAAACAAATTCATCGGGAGAATATCCTAATTCTACTGTCTCTACTGTCTTGACATTTACGGTAGAGACACAGTCGGTTATAAGACCGTGTGCAAAACCGTTGTCGCTATGTATACGCAATGTAATACTGCCGAGCGGTTCATTGTCGGTGGCTCGTACAGCATAGCTTCCGCGCGCGGTTGCAAGATGCATATTATGAGCGGATACGAGGATATCGTTTTCCGTAAGCGAAGCGGCACTGTCAAAGCAATAGCGTATAAACTGATCGTTGTAGGTGGGCACAGGAACAGGCAAGTTCGTATAATCTGCAGGCTTCGGAGCGTTTTTTACATGCTCAAAGCAATGCTTATAGTTGAAAATAGTCTGAAAATCGGCGCCGAGAAAATATGAGGCGGGCAATATGCCGTAGGTCACAGGCTTTAATTGCTCTTTGTTGACACCTGCGAGACGTCCGTAGCAGCTTGCATATTCAAGCGCTCGGGGATCACCTGCGCCCACGCCGCCTTGGTAACCTATACGCAGACTGTCAATAATGTGTGTTTCTAATAGTATTGAGTGTTTTCCGTCGGGATACGGATATACGCTCCCGCCTGTGGTGGCATGGGTATAGCTGTGCTCTGTAAGCAGGGTATCGGGAAGAAGTGCTTCGCCGCCCTTTACTACTGTTACATCGTTGCCGATACCCTCGGCTATGGCATTACCTACACCTACGATATAGTCGGTAAGATTTTTCCAAAGCCATGCTCTGCCGTTTTCGTCAAGACCCTTTTCGGGTTCAATAATAACACCGTCTTTAGCAGCCGCCTTTAATGCACAAGGCTCTATTCCCACAATATTATCAGCAGAATCGTGCCAAGCACCGTAATGCCAATAATCGGGCTCGTTTTCAGTAAATATAACAGGTTGGGGGAGCGGCTTGCCCTCTGCGCGGTACTGCGCTATACGCATCTTTATATGATTGCTTGCATCCTTAAGGCGCTCTTGGCGTATACGGTTGTAATGCTCATTGTTGAGGGACATCCAAGGCAGACTTTTCCAATAGTTGGGCGTTGTAAGCTGATAGACGCCGTAGCCCGTTACATTCTGCGGATCGTATATTACCTGCTGATACTCAAGGTCGCGGAAGTTGCCGCCAAGACCGTCCATACCCGAGGGAGTACCGCTCCACCATGAGTTGAGATCAAAGCTCATGGCTACACCTGTGACCGAAGAAAGATGAAGTATGTAGTCAAGCTGCTTGTGAAGTGCCTCGCGCGAGGAATGGCAGTAAAAAATATCCCATCCGCAAAGCACGGTATAGGGGGCAAAGGAATCGCGGCATTCATTTATTCTGCGGATATCCTCCTGCTCGTCTCCCGAAAGACCGGGGGAGAAAAGACCGAGAAGCATCGGCTCATTTATACCCTGCTTGTCAGCGAGTTCGAGCGCATCGGGATATATATATATCTTTTCTATTCTGATAGGGGCATTGCAGTCGGGAATGATGCTGATTTTAAGCGGAGCATTTTCAAAATTTCCCTTTATGCGAACAAAGTAATGGTTGGCACCGTCTGCCAAGGGAGCATAAGTGCGGCAATATACTCTTTTGCCGTTGGCTTCTATAAAATAAGCGAAGGGATCGCCGTAGCGGTCATGGGATTCGAAGATCTCAAGTATTATCTCGTTTTCGGCTGTTACAGCGGCTGTGAATTCAAGCTTTGAATCGGTTCCGCAAATTTCGCAATATTCCTGCGTATATTCGCGCTGACCCATTTTGTAGGTCATACTGCCGTTTTGGCTTTTTCCGCAAAGACTTACACCGAATGCTTTTTTGGAGCTGCTGTCATAAGGCTTTACCACTTGTATGGGGCTGTTATTTTTCATAGGAACACATCCTTAAATAGAATCAAGCATTTTATCGCCGTTTTTCCTCATTTCAGAAGGGGTAGGATAGCCGTAGGAATGAAGTGCGCGAACCATCTGACGGTAGGTTGAAAAGCCTGTACTTCCGGCTATATTATTAAACGGAATACGAGAATTGAGAATGAGATTTACCGCTGCCTTTACACGAAGATTTTGCAAATATTGAAAAGAGGTCATGCCGTATTGCTTGGTGAAAATACGGTCTATCTGTCGCGAACTCATAAACATGAGATTGGCTATATCCTGCGTGGTTATGGGATTGCATATATTGGCATCGAGATA
>JAFPCJ010000084.1 GCA_017423885.1 Clostridia bacterium
AAAAAAGGGGAGCAGTAAAAAAGCGGTGGCATGGAAACGCTCTATTTGGAGAATACCCAAAAAATGTACTGTAAACAGTATTGCAAAGCATAAAAGCTCAAGCAGACTCACGCCTACATGAAGTCGCGCCTTATTCATCCTCGCTTACCTCCGGACGCGCCTGCTTGCCCTCAAACTCGGTTATGACCATTACTTTACGCAATTCGGTTATATCGGCAAAGGGCTTTATGTTGGCATAAATAGAGGTGTTATATTTATCGCTTCCTATTTCCTCGATGGTGCCTATCAGCAGTCCGTCGGGAAAGATGCCCTCGCCCGAGGTCACAACATAGTCACCGATGGCAACATTACAGCTTCTTGCGAGATTATAAAAACGGCAAAGACCGTTTTCGGCAAGCGGCAGGGAGCCTGAAATTAAACCAGAATCGCTTGTTCGGTTATCAAGCGCACCCATTGTAACGTCAGGGCTTAAAACGGTTGCCACCTTTGAGGAAGTGAGTCCTGCCTCGGCTATATAGCCGACCAGACCCGCATCGGTAATGACAGGGTCATACTTTTGTATTCCCTCAAGTGTTCCGCGATTGAGAGTGAAGCCCTTAAAGGGGTCGTTAGCATCACGCGAGATAACGGTAGCACTTGTAAAAACAAAGTCGGGATTTTTTTCCTTTATACCGAGATATTTTTCGTAAAAGGCGTTCTGTTCAACAGCGGTATCGTAATCCTTTAACTGTTCGCGAAGCTCGTTTATCTGCGAAGTAAGCTCGGCGTTTTCAATAAGCAGACGGTTGCCGTCATTGTAAGCGGTAGCAAAATCCGTAAAGGCATTTTTTACCGTAGTGGCAAGCTCCTGAAAGGGAGCGGCAAGCGTGCCTGCAATGGTGGCATGAGGCGAAATATTGGAGCCTATTATGCCGAAAACAGCAGAGAGCAACACTACCGCCGCGAACACGGCAACGATTATTTTAAACTGTCTGCTGCGAAAGAAAAATCGCATTTATATCGTCCTATCTTTTTTTAGTATTAACGGAAACGCTTTCCGCGGCGGAAAACATAATTTTCAAAGCCGCTGTCGGCTTCAAGACGCTTGGCAGTGCCGAGCACAACACAATCGAGCGGATTTGCGGCTACTGTAACAGGCATACCTGTCTCCTCGGCAATAAGCTCTGCAAGACCGCGAAGCAATGCACCGCCGCCCGTAAGTGTGATGCCGCTGTCGATTATATCGGCGGCAAGCTCGGGGGGAGTTTTTTCAAGCGTGTTGCGGATGGTATCAATTATCTGTGATATCGGGTCAGCCATAGCATCGCGCACTTCTTCGGAAGAAATGGTAACGTTCTTGGGCAGACCGTCAACAAGATTTCGTCCCTTTATTTCAATAGAGGTCTCGTTTTCATAGGGACGCGCCGAGCCGATATCTATCTTTATCTGCTCTGCGGTGCGCTCACCGATAAGCAGATTATGCTTTTTGCGGATATAACTGATTATAGCCTCGTCAAGGTCGTCACCTGCGATACGGATGGACTGCGCGGTTACGATATCTCCGAGCGAGATGACTGCGACCTCACTTGTACCGCCGCCGATATCTACGACCATATTACCTGTAGCATCCCATATCGGCAGTCCTGCACCTACTGCCGCCGCCATAGGCTCCTCGATAAGGTCTATATCGGTGGCACCTGCCTGCTTTGCGGCATCATATACCGCGCGGCTTTCAACCTCTGTAACACCTGCAGGTATACAAACTACCATTCTTACTCTTGAAAAGAACGAGCCTTTAAGGGCTTGACGGATAAATCTTTTAAGCATTGCGGCGGTAACATCAAAGTCGGCTATAACGCCGTCCTTGAGCGGACGCACCGCTACTATAGAGCCGGGGGTACGGCCTATCATTTCCTTTGCCTCGGTACCTACCGCTCTTACTGCATCGCTTCTTACGTCATACGCAACAACAGACGGCTCGCGCATGATGATGCCTTTACCTTTTACGCAAACGAGCGTATTTGCGGTGCCAAGGTCAACACCGATATCTCTTGTGAACATTTATATTACTCCTTCGGTTGATTATTTTCCTGAATTGGTGCTTTTTCAAGCGTGACTTTTGGGACAATAAGGCGCAAAGCGCGCGGAAGAATTTTGATCTCAATAGGGTCAAGCCCCTCGGAATATTCGCCGTCAAGCGTCCAATCCACCTCTTGGGCTTTGCGGATTACAAGCTCCTTTGCATGGAAGAATTCAATACCGTCACGCGTAAGCTCCTGACGCAGAATTCCGTCAACAATGCTTTGAAACTGCACTATGTTTGCAGGATTGTGTATAAGCATTACTTCGAAAAGTCCGTCATTAAGCTTTACGAGAGCCTCGTTGAATTTAACTACTCCGCCTACCGACATTGAATTTGAAACGGCACCGAAAAGGAAATTGCCGTCAATAATTCGTCCATCGGCTTCAAGCTTCATGTGAATAGGCTTGATAGAGCCCAAGGATTTCACACCCTCGAAAAAGTAAGCCGCCTGACCGAGTACGTTTTTTATATCCTGCGGTGCTGAATAGGAAGCAGCAGTAAATGCGCCGAAGGAAGCGGTATAGCAAAAGTATTTGTCGCCGAACATTCCGAGATCAAGCTCGGTCTCGGTTCCGTTAACGATATCCTCTGCCGCCTGCTTGATGTTTCTTGAAATATGAAGTCCCGAGGACCATTCATTAAGCGTTCCCGAGGGGATGTAGCCTATTTTAAAGGATTTACCTGATTGGAGCATACCTGTAATTACTTCGTTTAAAGTACCGTCTCCACCGCATACTACTATCCGTTCATATTTGTCTTCTTCAAGCGCGGCAACAAATTTGGTAGCATCTCCGCGTTCCTTTGTGGGGTAAACTGTGACCTCAAAGCCTGCGGATGAGAACACCTGAATGACCTGCAAAAGCTCATTCTTCATCTTTACTTTTCCCGAACAAGGGTTAACTATTATAAGTAAACGGTTATTTTCCATTTTTGCTCGTATCCTCTCTTTCTTATCGGTAATCTATAGGTAAGGTGGCGGTGGCATTGAGTGAAACATCGCCTATATTTCCGCTTTCGTATTCAAAAATCGCTTGCGCTCCTACCATTGCGGCATTATCGCCGCAAAGCGCGAGCGGGGGATAATAAAGCTCGAAGCCGCGATCTTTACATTCCTTATCCATTCGGGCGCGAAGCTCGCTGTTTGCTGAAACTCCGCCTGCAAGCACGATTTTTTTATGCCCAAAACGGTCAGCGGCAAGCATGGTGTTTTCTATCAGCATATCGCAAACGCGCTTTCTGACCGTAGCCGCAAGCACGGGTACATCTATTTCAATACCCTTTTGGGTGGCATTGTGAACTGTATTTATTACTGCGGTCTTAAGTCCCGAAAAGCTGAAATCAAAGTCGCTCCCCTCAACGTGCGGACGCGGCAGGGGATAACGCTTGAAATCAGGCTCGGTGGCGATCTTATCAAGCTCAACTCCGCCGGGATAGGGAAGACCGAGTGTTCTTGCAGTCTTATCAAAGCATTCGCCTGCGGCATCGTCGCGCGTTTGTCCGATTATCTTAAACTGCGTAAAGGAGCTTACCTCTATTATGAGCGAATTTCCGCCCGATACCATAAGACATAAAAAGGGCGGCTGTAAATCGGGATGGGCAATGTAGTTTGCCGCAATATGAGAGCGCAGATGATGAACGGGGATAAGCGGCACTCCGAGCGAGAGCGCAAGTCCTTTAGCAAAATTTACGCCTACAAGCAAGGCACCTATAAGACCGGGGGCAAAGGTGACCGCAATCGCTTCAATATCGCCGTAGGAAAGTCCCGCCTTTTCAAGCGCTTCTCGGCATACGGCACTTATCGCTTCGGTATGGCGGCGCGAAGCAATTTCGGGGACAACTCCGCCGTAAATGCGGTGCTCTGCAATCTGCGTTGCTATAACATTTGAAAGGACTGTCCTGCCTTCGACTATTGCAACAGACGTTTCATCGCAGGATGATTCTATACTTAATATCTTCATTCGTTTTCAAACCTTTTTGTCATAATAACGGCATCCTCTGTAGGGTTGCGGTAGAAGCCTTTGCGTAACCCCTCATCGCGGTAGCCGAATTTTTGGTAAAGTGCCCGAGCGCCATCGTTTGAAGCGCGGACCTCAAGTGAGATAAATGAGAGAGAATTCTCGCGCGCAAGTACGGATAGCCTATGCATTAAAAGCGAGGCAACACCCTGCCGTCTGGCACTTTTAGTAACCGCTACATTGGTGATATAGCCCTCGTCAAGCACTGTGCTTATACCGACGTAGCCTAACACGGTGCCAGCTTGGCAAACGGCAAAAAACTTGGTGCCGGCCTGCATGGATTCAAGCAAGGCTTTCTCCGACCACGGCTCGCTGAAGCATTCGCGTTCAAGCTCGGCTATTTGCGGCATCATACTGCCGTCAGGTGAGCATAGGTAAAAGGGGGTAAATCTGCCGCTGAAAACAAGCTCATCAACAGCGCGAAGTATCTCGTCACGACAAGCGCGGTAAACTGTCAAACTGCCGCCGTAAGGGTCTGAAATTCCGCTTCCTAAAACAAAAACCTTTTCATTTGGAAGCCCAAGCGATA
>JAFPCJ010000085.1 GCA_017423885.1 Clostridia bacterium
CGATGCCATTCCTCTGATATCAAGCTCGCCCGAAACCTCGCGCTGTGCTCGGGACATCATACCCGTGACACGGCGTGTTTTTTTGATCTCGGTAGACTCGCTACCCTTTTTGAGTCTTAACTCCGAAAGCGATACCCACATTTTTATAGAGCCTGACATAACATAGACGCGTTTGCCCTTTTCATCGGTATCAAGAACGGTAGCGTCTCTGCCGAAGGAGCTGACCACTACTATATCGCCCTTTTGAGGCATTTTCGCAAGCTTTTCTCCGCTTGCCTGCGCCTTGGTTACAGGGTCCGCGCTATCTTCCATCTCGCGCAAGGTCTTTTTATAGCCTGCGCGCGCCTTATCGAGCATTGAAGCAGCATTTTGAGCATTGAGAGTCTTTTTCATTTCCTCAAGCTCATTTAAAAGCTGTGCCGAGCGCTCGCGTGCGCTCTCGATTATGCCTGCCGCCTTTTCGCGTGTCTCATTCATGACCTTTTCCTGCTTTATACGCAGTTCATGCTCAAGCATATCGGATTTTTTCTTGATCGCTGACGCCTCGGCGCGAAGCTTTGCGGCATTCTCACGCTCTGCTTCAGCCTCTTGCCTTGCCTTTTCAAGGCTTGCGACGACCCTTTCAAACCGAAGATCGTCTTCCGACACCTGCTCGCGCGCCATATCAATTACAGCAGTATCAAGACCAAGACGTTGAGAAATAGCAAATGCATTTGAGCGTCCCGGTACACCGATAACAAGACGGTAGGTCGGCTTAAGTGTTGCAACATCAAACTCACAGCTCGCATTCTCCACCCTTTCGGTATCAAGCGCATAGGATTTAAGCTCGGCGTAATGAGTAGTGGCTACCGTCTTGACCTTGCGGCGTGCAAGCTCAATGAGAATAGCCTTGGCAAGCGCCGCACCCTCTATAGGATCGGTACCTGCACAAAGCTCGTCGAAAAGCACCAATGAACGGTCATTACAATTATTCAATATCGAGATTATGTTAACCATGTGCGACGAGAAGGTAGAAAGGCTCTGCGCTATGCTCTGCTCGTCACCGATATCGGCAAATATCATATCAAATACCGAAATCTCGCTGTTATCGTCTGCAGGAATCATCAGTCCGCACATTGCCATGAGCGACAAAAGTCCGACCGTTTTAAGTGTAACGGTCTTGCCGCCCGTATTCGGACCTGTAATTATAAGGGTATCGTATTCGCCGCCCAATGTAACAGTTATCGGCACTACCTGCTTTGCATTTATGAGCGGATGACGCGCGCGCTTCAAATAAACATAGCCGCGCTCATTAAGCTTCGGAACAACTGCGCGCATCTTATAGGCAAGTCTTGCCTTGGCGAAGATAAGATCAAGCGAAACAAGCGCATTGTAAGAATACTTTATACTGTCGGCAAACTCTGCCGCATCCGCCGAAAGCTCGGCTAATATCCGCGCTATCTCCTCTTGCTCGCGCACCTTCAGCACGCGTATCTCATTATTGGTCTCAACTACCGACATAGGCTCAATAAACATAGTAGAGCCTGAAGCAGAGGTATCGTGAACTATGCCCTTGATTTCGTTACGGTATTCGCTTTTTACGGGGACAACAAATCTGCCGTCCCTTTGAGTTACAATAGCTTCCTGCAGGTATTTTGCCGTATTAGAGCGAATTATGCGTTCAAGATCCTCGCGTATCTTTGAGGAACGCGATGCGATCTTTCGGCGAAGCTCACTTAAAAGTGATGAAGCATTGTCGTTAAGCTCCTCTTCATTTTTTATGGCAAAGGTTATCTTTTCTTCAAGATATTTATTGGGATTAAGCGCAGAAAAGAGATACTCTATTGAGGTGTCACCCACCGCACTGCAATCTCCACGCCATGCCTTTACGGAGCGGATAGTTCGCAAAACCTCCGCAATATCAAGCAGTTCTCTTATAGAAAGCGAGGCACCTACTGCAGCGCGCGCAAGAGCAGACGCCACGTTTACTGCCGAGCCGAAAGCAGGAGCAGAATACGAAGCGATAAGGCGGTATGCATCATCGGTATTTTTAAGCAATTCCTTTACTCTTACAAGCTCGCTCGCAGGTTCTATCAATAAAGCCTCCTGCTTGGCATCCTCCATAGATGCTTCTTGGCTTAAAAGCTGCAGAACGCTGTTCAGTTCAAGTTTTTTTGTATATTTATCGATCTTTCCCATATATACTCCTATTTTGGAAAATATAATGTATTATAAAAATTAAGCGTATTGTAGGTGTGCTCGGTCTGAACGGTGACATATCTTCCCGTAATATCCGAAAGGCGGTGCGCCGCTTCGTCAGGTACAGTAAAGGAATAAAGCGAACCGAATTTTGAAAACACGATATGGCGCATTGCGCTCAAAACCGTAGGCTCAAGCGGTACGGTAAGCTCGCCGCTCGTTTTACAGTCCTTACAGTAAAGCCGACCGTCACGCAGACCGAAAAACATAATGTCATCCTCAAATTTACCGCAGCCCTCGCATGCCACAAGGCTTGGACTGTAGCCTGCAAGCACCGCCATGCGAAGCTCGGTTATAGCCTTTATAAGCGAAGGCTCCCGATTTTCAACCACAAGAAAATGAAGTGAATTGAGAATCAGGCGCAGATATTCTTCGGATGCCACCTGTGCAGGCACGATGAATGAAGCAAGCTCGCAAAAATATTGCGCAAGGGTCAGTCTTACAACATCAGCCCCTGCGCCGAAAAAAATCTTAATGGGCGAAGCCTCTGCTACCCTGTATGTATCATTCTTTTTGTGCAAAGTAAAAGAGGAGTATGCAAGCAGTCCTGTTGCCGCTCCTTTTTTACTTTTAATACTCTTGGCGCCTGCCGCATACGCGCGGATAACACCCATTTCACGCGTAAGGAGAGTTATAAGGCGGTCGCTCTCTCCTATCGACGTCTCCCGTATTACAAGCGCCTCGGTCGTAAACCGCACTGTTGCTCCCCTCACTTATCTCTCTTGACTTTTTTACGGCAGAGTATTTCAGATAATCTTCTACCCTGCCGTAGCATAAAAATCGTTTCCAAAAAATTTCCTCGAGCATATCATTTTCTCCCTTTACAAAGTGACTCCTTTATAATTGTCCCCATGTTTTGAAAGAAATATAGTAGGTAATAAAAGTAAAATTAATTTTGTCCCAGCCCAAAGGAGCGGATAAGTCCCTCGCGGTTTCTCCAATCCTCCTTGACCTTGACCCAAAGCTTTACCGATGCTCTGATTCCGTAAAAATTTTCAATCTCATGGCGCGCGTGCATGCCTATTTTTTTAAGCATATTGCCGCCCTTACCTATAATGATGCTCTTGTGAGATTCTCTCTCACAGTAAATTACAGCCTCAACCTCAACTATCGGCTCACCTGACGAAGTATCACGCTCAACGAAGCGCTCAATGTCAACGGCAATGCCGTGAGGCACCTCGCGCGAAAGATTGCGAAGCAGCTTCTCGCGTATCATTTCGGCTACCATGACCTTTTCGGGTTGGTCGGTCACTTCCTCATCAGGGAAGAAATGGGGGGAAGGCTTCGAATACTTCAAAAGCTGTTCTTTAAGTATTGCGACACCGTCCCCCGTTTTAGCCGAAAGCGGAATGACTGCATCAAAGGAATAATGCTGTGAATATGCCGAAATAAGCTCTAAAAGGTCTTCCTTTTGAGCGAGCAGATCAATTTTATTAAGCACAAGTATGCAAGGCAGTTTTTTTGCCTTGATATTTTCTATAAGCTGAAGCTCCGCCGGCGGTAAAGACTCGGTATCAAGCTTGAAAGAAGGCGCGGCATCAACTACAAGTACCGCCGCTTCAACATCGCTTATTCCCTCGCCTACAGCCTTCATCATATTTTCGCCCAAGAGATTTCTCGGCTTATGAAAGCCGGGGGTATCTATGAAAACAAGCTGTGTTTCACCTTTAGTGAGAATACCCATTATTCTAGTCCGCGTGGTCTGCGGCTTGTCCGAAACGATTGCAACCTTTTGACCGAGCAGCTTATTCATAAGCGATGATTTGCCGACGTTCGGTCTGCCGATAAGGGCAATAAAAGCAGATCTATCCATATCAGATTTTATTGATAGCAAGACCTAATTCGTCAAGTATCATTTCTTCCTTTTCTCTCATTATGGTCTGTTCAAGTCCGCCCTTTACATGGTCGTAGCCAAGCAAATGCAGTACTGAATGAACGGTAAGAAAAGCGATCTCACGCTCAAGACCGTGACCGTAAAGCTCGGCTTGGGCTACCGCATGTTCAACCGATATCATAACATCGCCCAGCATTTTTGCACCTGTTTCGGGGTTGGTATCATAATTACCGTCCATCCCGAGAGGAAATGATAAAACATCCGTTGAATCGTCAATCTGACGGAACTGCTGATTTACTTTCTTTATCTCTTCATCATCCACTAAAGTGACCTCTATCTCGGCAGGCTCCTCAAAGCCTTCCTTTTTCAAGGTAGCGATACAAGCCTTACGGATAAGCAGACGCGTACCCGTAGGAAGCTTTATCTTCTTTTGACGATCCGAAATATTTACCTTAACTCCCATATTTTACCATTCCTTTCTTTTTAGGAGATCGAATATTATCTCACGGCTTATTTGAAGCCGCTTTTTCATAAGCTTTTATTATTTCCTGAATAAGATGGTGACGGACAACATCCTTTGCCGTAAGCTGAACGGTTGCGATATCGTTTATTCCCTTTAGTATTCTCACAGCCTCGATAAGACCTGATTTTTTACCCGAGGGAAGATCGATCTGCGTAACGTCACCCGTGACCACCGCCTTGGAATTGAAGCCGAGGCGGGTCAAAAACATCTTCATTTGCTCGCCTGTTGTATTTTGTGCTTCGTCAAGGATTATAAAGCTGTCATCAAGTGTTCTGCCGCGCATATACGCAAGCGGAGCTACCTCAATATCACCGCGCTCCTGACACTTTTGGAAGTTTTCAGCTCCAAGCATATCAAACAGCGCATCATACAGCGGACGCAAGTATGGGTCAACCTTTTGTTGCAGATCTCCCGGCAAAAAGCCGAGGCTCTCGCCCGCTTCAACGGCAGGACGCGTAAGCACTATTCGGTTTACCTTTTTTGCCCTGAATGCCTGCACGGCAAGGGCTACCGCAAGATAAGTCTTACCCGTACCCGCAGGTCCCACACCGATAGTAACGGTATTATCGCGAATGGCTTCTATATATTTACGCTGACCCAACGTCTTCGGCTTTACAGGTCTGCCCTTTGAGGTGATACAAATACAATCGGCATCGGTAAGCGCAGATATTTTACTGTCCTCGCCATCCTCTACCATATTGATAACATAATCGATATTTTGCTGATCGATCTGTTCGCCCTTTGCGATAAGACTTAAAAGACAGCCTATCGCCCTGCAGGTCTTGGTAACAGCAAGAGTCTCACCTCTCACCTTTACACTGCTGCCGTGCGAAAGGATCTGAACAGAATATTCCTTTTCAAGCTTTTTCATGTTCTCATCAAAATTCCCGAAAAGACCGACAAGATGCTCTATGCGTTCAATATCAACCGTTTGCTCGTACAAAAAAAATATCCCACCAATTTTATCTATTTCTTATATTATACCATATTATATCAAAAAGTCAATTTGAACCGTCTATTAAAATTTTCTGAAATTGTGCTATGTTTTCTTTGGCAGTTACCACAAATGTCAAGGTCAATTCTTTTTCCGTTCGGCTGTATTCCTGACTTTTGATCTCATACTCAATTTTTCCGAGCTTTTCAAGCTGCATTTCAGCATCAGTAAGCAGTTGCTCCTTTACCTCTTGCTC
>JAFPCJ010000086.1 GCA_017423885.1 Clostridia bacterium
TCGCTTTGGCAGGCATCTGGTGCATTTCTCTGCTTTTCAAAAATACAGACGAATGCCCGACCTCTCATACAAGAGAATAAACAAAAGAGGAGAGAAAAAATCTCTCCTCGCAGTACATATTAAATTACTTCTTTTTCCAACAACGGTACCAAGCATCCTCGGCATTCTCTGCTTTTACCGAATATGTCCTGCCGTCAATAACAGTCATATTCGGACGCGCAATAAGCTGGGGAATCTGATTAGTCACAGTAAGCTCGATAGTAAACTCTATAGGCTTATCATATACAACAGGCTTTATCTCACCTATTTTTGATATTGCCTCTACCGTCTTATCGTATATCACCTTTTTTGCCTTTTCGGGCGGAAGAAGCATAGCTCCGTGACGGTCAGTTCCCTTTTTGACCTCGGCAGTAACTACATTTGGTATCAGCTCCCGCGCTTCCTTACAGGTCTTATCATCGCCCGAGACCATAATTATCGGAATATTCATATCGCTCAATATCGCAGAATCAATACCTATCTCACCGCATTTTTTGCCGTTCAGCCATACATTCTGGATCTCACGCTGATTCATAGTATGGTCCATTACCGCTTCATAGGTTCCTGCCATAGCATGATAACCGAGCAGGATAACACCGTCACATTCTGTTATCACATCGGCAAAGCGGCGTTCCTTTATGATACCTGATATCACGTAATCAATATCATCCGAAAGCTTATCCCAGATAAGACTTTTGCCTGCGGCATGAGCATCACGGACATACACCTTATCCACTCCCGCCGCCTTACATGCGGCGGCACAGATGTTTACCTCACGCGTCATATACTCACGCGCTTCCATATACTTACTGTCTGCAAACATCTGCTGTTCTGTACAGTAAACGCCGCTTATACCCTCAAGATCGACATTGATATAAATGTTCATTTTAAAATTCCCCTTTCAGAGAAAACTTAACTTATTCCTCGGTAGCGTCTGCACCCATTGCCTCACGCTCCATAAGCTGCTCCTTGGAAATAAGCACCTTACGCGGCTTGGAGCCTTCATAAGGACCTACTACTCCGCGCTCCTCAAGCTGATCTATAACTCTTGCGGCGCGGGCATATCCAAGCTTTAATTTTCTTTGCAAAAGCGATGTAGAAGCCTGACCGTTCTCAACTACGACCTTTATTGCTTCATCAAGCATAGGATCGGCATCAGAGCCGTCCTCATCACTTTGAACGGCACCCTTCTTCTGCTTTTCCATAACGGCATGACGCTCGATCTCATCCATAATACCGTCATCATAATCGGCATTACCGCCGTTTTTAATGAACTCAACTACCGCTTCGACCTCTTCATCACTTACAAAGCAGCCCTGAACGCGGCTCGGCTTATTGGAGCCTACGGGGCTAAAGAGCATATCTCCCCTGCCAAGCAGTTTTTCTGCTCCGCTTGCATCAAGAATAGTACGGCTGTCTATCTGTGAAGAGACCGCAAAAGCAATTCTTGAGGGTACGTTTGCCTTAATAACGCCTGTAACAACGTCGACCGAGGGGCGTTGGGTCGCAATAAGCAGATGCATTCCTGCGGCTCTTGCCTTGGCGGCGATACGGTTTATAGAGTCCTCAACCTCGTTGGGCGCGGTCATCATAAGGTCCGCCAGCTCATCAATAATTATAACGATCTGCGGCATTTTCTGCACCTCAGGCTCATCGGCAAGTGATTCCACCAGCTTGTTGTAGCCTGCAAGATCACGCACTCCTCTATCCGCAAACATACGGTAGCGCTTTTCCATCTCGCTGACCGCCCAACCGAGTGCTCCTGCCGCCTTGCGCGGATCAGTAACAACAGGAACGAGAAGGTGCGGTATTCCGTTATAAATTCCAAGCTCTACCACCTTGGGGTCGATCATAAGAAGCTTTACTTCATCGGGAGTAGCCTTGAAAAGTATACTCATTATTATTGAGTTGATGCAAACCGATTTACCCGAGCCTGTGGCACCTGCAATAAGTCCGTGCGGCATTTTTGCTATATCACCTATAACAACGTTGCCTGCTATATCGCGACCCATGGCAACAGTAAGCTTGCTTTTTGAAGCCATAAACGTAGGCGACTCTATTATCTCACGCACACCGACCACAGCGCTTGCTTTATTGGGCACTTCAATTCCGACCGCCGCCTTATTCGGAATAGGCGCTTCAATACGGACGCCTGCAGTAGCAAGATTGAGCGCGATATCATCAGCAAGATTTGTTATCTTGCTTATCTTAACTCCGGCACACGGCTGAAGCTCATATCTTGTAACGGTAGGTCCGCGGCTGATATCGACTATCCTTGTTTCAACTCCGAAGCTTCGAAGCGTTTCAACAAGATGCTCGGCGGTTGAATCAAGGTCTCTTGCCGCCGCGGCTGTGCTTTCAAACTGCGGAGCCTTAAGCAAGGATATAGGCGGAAAACGGTATGCCTCCTCCTCGGTAACGGTAATACCGCTTGAGATATTTTCTGCAAACTCTTTTTCTGCCGCCTTGGCATCAAACGGCTCTTCTTCCTCTTCGGGCTCACTCTTGCGCTCCGCCGCTTGTGCGCGAGCTTCTTTAAGTGCCACCTTCATTTGCTCGGCATCATTTTCGCCCTCGGGAATTTCAGCAACCCGTGCTACCTTTACCGTTGCCTTTTCTTCAGGCTCGGCAGTTTCTTCCTCATCATAATATGTACTTACGACCTTGCGTTGCTTTTCATCAAGCGAAGCCGCCTTTGATCGCGGTTTACTCTTTTCGGGCACATCATCAAGCGGAATATCGACCTGACCGCCCTTGACCTCGCGAAGTCTGCCGCGCGTTCTCGGGGAATCCTGCTCGTTTTGCTCTCTTTCGGCTCTTGCGGCATAGGCGTTTTCAGCCTGCTGGGAAATAGACTTCACAGGACGCGCAAGGGTACGGAAAAGTGAAAGCAGAGTAGTTCCCGTAATTATCATAACAAAAACAAATATTAAAAGGATAATGGTGATAACTGCGCCTGTTTTTCCGAACATATAGGCAATAGGGTGACCGACAAGCGCACCTAAAAATCCGCCGTTTTTAAGGGCAGGTCCCATTTTATAAGCCTCTACCACATGCTTTGCGAATACAAGCTTATCGTTATAAAGTGCCAATACATCGATACATGCTCCCACAAGCACCACTACAACAGTAGACTCTATCATTTTGGCGCCGATAGTACCGCTACAGCGGTCAAGCGCGAAAAGCACCGCTATCACGCCGAGCAGTATCGGGTAAAAATATGCCGTAACACCGAAAACACCGAACATAAAGTTATGCAGATGAGTCCATACGTTTTGTCCCTTTATAAAAATTATGCACAGCAAAAAAACCGCCGTTGCAAAACAGATGACCGAGCCGAGCTGCTTCTTGGTTGCAGAAGATGCCGCCTTTTCGCTCTGTGTTTTTTTAGGCGCCGCTTTAGTCTTTTTCTTTGTTGCCATTATCAGAACTCCTTTTATGTATTACGGACGAAAAGTCCGTATTTTAAGTCTTATCTATCATATCCGAAAGTGCTTCGAGCACATCCCCCAAGCCGCCGAGACTGTCTATAAGTCCCTCGGCTACAGCCTTTTTACCGTCAAGCACAGAGCCGACATCGGTCACAAGCTCGCCTGTATTCATCATAAGCGAGGTGAAACGCTCGGGCGTTATCGAGGAATTTCGCGCTACAAAATCGGTTATTCGCTGTTGCATCCGAGCAAAATGGTTCATAGTCTGCGGAACGCCTATTACAAGACCGTTCATTCTTACGGGATGCACCGTCATAGTAGCAGACGGCGCAATAAACGAACGCTTTGCCGCTACCGCCAAGGGCACTCCAATAGAGTGTCCTCCGCCGAGAACATAGGCGACCGTCGGCTTTTTCATACCTGCAATAAGCTCGGCTATGGCAAGTCCCGCTTCAACATCTCCGCCGACTGTATTAAGCACTACGAGCAGTCCCTCGATATCGCGGCTTTCTTCTATTGCCACAAGTTGCGGAATAACGTGCTCGTATTTTGTAGTTTTACTCTGCTCGGGCAAGACCATGTGCCCCTCTATCTCACCTATGACCGTAAGGCAATATATCTTATGCTTTCCGACAAGCAGCTCGGAAGAGCCTAATTCCTTTATCTGTTCAAGCTGCTCTTCACTTGCTTTTTCGTGTGTTTTATCGTTTTTATCCATTATATCTTCCTCCCAAATTTAGTATTTGAAGGAAAACTATATGAATACATTTTATTATACTATTTTTTAATTTGTTTTGCAAGCATTTTGAGAAAATAAGACATTAATAAATTGGAATTGATATGTTAGGTATAATTGATATTGATAATCATTACAAATTATGGTAAAATAAGTAAAAATAACTTCTTTTAAAGGGATGTTAGAA
>JAFPCJ010000087.1 GCA_017423885.1 Clostridia bacterium
GCGTAAAGCATCGAGAAAACTGTCGGGCAGTTCGTCCGCAACATCAAGACGCCATCCCCTTATGCCTGAACGCAACCATTTGCGGAGTACGCCGTTTTCTCCCGTTATAAATTCACGGAATGAAGCATTTTCTTCGTCTGTTTCAGGCAGAGTCTCTATTCCCCACCACGACTTATATTTATAAGGGAAGTTTTCAAATTGATACCATCCGAAATAGGGTGAGCTTTGAGAATGATATGCTCCGCCGCTTTGGTATCTGCCGCAACGGTCAAAATAAACGCTGTCATCCCCTGTGTGGGAAAATACACCGTCAAGTATAACTGAAATACCGTAACGCTCGGCTTCCTTACAAAGCCTTTGAAGATCCTGCTCATTTCCAAGCATGGGGTCGATCTTCATATAATCGGCTGTATTATAACGGTGATTTGAATGAGCCTCAAAAATGGGGTTGAGGTAAATACAGCTTACCCCCAAGGACGAAAGATACTCGAGCTTTTCCGTTACTCCCTCAAGATCACCGCCGTAGTAATCGTTACCGAGCCTGCATTTTCCGTCACTCATTCGGTATTCGGGAGTTCTGCTCCAAAGACTGCATATAAATCTGTCCTCGGGCACTCCCTCATGCTTTTTACCCGAACGGCAAAAGCGGTCAGGGAATATCTGATATATTATTCCGCCGCGCAGCCATTCGGGTGTGGCATAATCGGCATCGTATACCGTTTGCTGCCACCAATCCCCCGCCTTTGCCGAGACTACACCTTTTGAGCTCTCGCTTTTTGTTATAAAGTAATCTCCATATTCACTCGTATAGCGGAACGAATACCAATAAAGACCCTCTTCAAGCGAGATCTCGGTATCATAAAAGCGGTAATCCTCAAGCATTTCTGCCGCGTTAAGCTTTATTTCACGCGGCTCCCCGCCGTCTCTTTTAAGCAACAAAAATGCATCATGGCAATGAGCATCGCGGTGAAGCAAAATACGCAACTTAAAGCTTTGCTTTGAAGCCATAGCACCAAAATCGGAGCGATATATGCTCTTTCTTGAATCAAAAGGATAATACTGCATCTTACTTTACTTTGGTCAGATTCCAGATGTTTTTAGCGTAATCGTCGATAGAACGGTCGGAAGCGAAAATTCCCGACTTTGCAATATTCATAAGAGACATTCTGTTCCATGCAAGCTTATCGCAGTAAAGATCCGAAGCCTTCTGCTGTGCCGCGCAGTAGTCAGCATAATCAGCAAGTGCCATATAGCGGTCTGTATTCTTAAGTGTGTTATAGATATTATCGAAGTTCTGACCCGCAATTCCTCTGCCGATAAAGTCAAGCGCCTCGCGCAAAGCTGAATTATTATTATAATACGATATAGGCGAATAGCCGTTCTTCTGAAGCTTGAGCACCTCGGGAGTTTCCATACCGAATATCAGGATGTTCTCGTCTCCTACGGCACTGTGTATCTCAACATTAGCGCCATCCTCGGTACCGAGTGTTATAGCGCCGTTCATCATAAGCTTCATATTACCCGTACCGCTCGCCTCGGTAGAAGCCAAGGAGATCTGCTCGCTTATCTCGGCGGCAGGTATCATAAGCTCCGCCAAGGAAACGCGATAATCCTCGAGGAACAGTACCTTAAGGCGGTCGCTGACTGCGCGGTCGTTTTCAATAACGGTAGAAAGCTTATATATCATCTGAATTATCTCTTTTGCAAAGAGATATCCCGGCGCCGCCTTTGCACCGAAGATATAGGTCTTGGGGACAAAGTCAGCATTAGGATTATTTTTAAGATAAAGATAATCACTTATAATATGCAACGCATTAAGGTGCTGACGCTTATACTCGTGCAAGCGTTTGACCTGCATATCAAATATCGAATCGGTATTGAGCGTAACGCCGTATTCATTCTTGATAGCCTTTGCAAAGCGCTCCTTATTGTTATGCTTTATCTCGGAAAGTCTTGTAAGGACTGAATTGTCATCAGCAAAATCAGCAAGCTTTTCAAGCTGCTTCATGTCTCTGATAAATTCGGGTCCGATAAGCTCGCTCGCAAGTGCTGTAAGCTCGGGATTTGCCTGACAAAGCCAACGGCGATGCGCGATACCGTTTGTAACATTGGTAAACTTATCGGGAGTCATGGAATAGTAATCCTTAAAGAGCTGATCGGTAAGGATCTTACTGTGAAGCTTGGAAACACCGTTTACGGTATGGCAAGCGGCAACGCAAAGGTTTGCCATGCGAACAACACCGTTTTGTATGATAGCGGTACGCTCTACAAGCTCGCGGTCACCCGTGCGTCCGAGCACCTCGGCACGGTAACGGCGGTCGATCTCCTGAACTATCTGATAGATTCGCGGCAATCTTGCGCGGAAAAGACCAATAGGCCAACACTCAAGCGCCTCTGCCATGATAGTATGATTAGTATAAGCTACTGTACGCGTAACGATATCCCAAGCCTTATCCCAACCGTAGCCGCACTCATCAAGCAAAAAGCGCATAAGCTCGGGGATAGAAAGGGTCGGATGAGTATCATTGATATGAATTGCGACCTTATCGGGAAGATTATCAAGCGTGTTGTACTTACGCAGGTGACGGTTAAGAATATCCTGAATAGATGCAGATACAAGGAAATACTGCTGACGAAGTCTCAAGGATTTACCCTCATGGTGATTATCCTCGGGATAAAGCACCTTGGAGATAGCTTCCGCAGTAGCTCTTTGCTCGAGCGCACGCACATAGTCACCCTGATTGAATGCCGACATATTGAATTCATTACATTCAGCACTCCAAAGGCGCAGAACGTTTACGGTCTTACCGTCATGACCTGCAACCATAAGATCATACGGTACAGCGCGGACACTCTTATAGCCGTGATGCTCAACATGGTGGTAATCGCCGTCCCACCACTCGTTGATATAACCGTCAAAATTTACATCAACCGCAGAACCGGAACGCTGTTGCAACCAAACTCCGCCGCCCGGAAGCCAGAAATCGGGCATTTCGGTCTGCCAACCGTCTACCAGCTTCTGACGGAATATACCAAGCTCATAGCGGATACAATATCCCATTGCAGGGTAGCTTTCGGTTGAGAGCGAATCAAGGAAGCAGGCGGCAAGACGGCCGAGACCGCCGTTGCCAAGACCTGCATCAGGCTCAAGGTCATACAATTTATCGAGCTTCACCTTGAACTTTGCAAGCGCCTTTTCCATCGAAGCAGTAAGCTCTAAATTGAAGAGATTATTTTTAAGTGAACGTCCCATAAGGAACTCCATGCTGAGATAATAGACCGTTTTGGCTTCCTGCTCATCAGCAGCCTTTTTAAATTCGGCTCTGCGCTCGCTCATAATGTCGAGCATCACCATGGCGGTAGCCTTATAGAATATTTCATCCGATGCCTGATCGGGAGTTACACCGAAATTATGCGAAAGCTTACGCTCAAGCATGGAAGCAAGTTGAGTAGAATTATATTTTTTTGCCAAGAGAATATCCTCCCCAAATTAAGTTTCGAATAGTTTTATTATTCCTTTTATATAATACATTATTCAAATGTATTTTTCAAGTAGTATCTGTAACGATATTTTAGGTATTTTTTGTGCATATCAGCCTAAAACGGTCTCAAAAAACATTGTTTGTGGAAAACTATTAGTAAAAGAATACAAGTTTTAAGCTTTTCTATAAACCAACAAAGACC
>JAFPCJ010000088.1 GCA_017423885.1 Clostridia bacterium
AAGGTCAAAAAGATATTCTGAAAAACGTTTCCCTTAAGATAGATAAGGGCTTTGTTGCCATAACCGGTCCTAACGGCGGCGGCAAGTCTACACTTGCCAAGATCATCGCAGGTATCATCACTCCCACCTCGGGTCAGATCCTGCTTGACGGTGAGGATATAACCGCCCTTACCGTGACCGAGCGTGCCCGCAAGGGTATAAGCTTTGCTTTCCAACAGCCTGTCCGTTTTAAAGGTATTACCGTTAACGATCTTATTCGTCTTGCCGCAGGAAAGGATATAAGCATAAGTGATGCTTGTGACTATCTCTCGCAGGTTGGTCTTTGCGCGCGTGACTATATCAGCCGCGAAGTAAACGCCTCGCTTTCGGGCGGTGAGCTCAAGCGCATAGAGATCGCAACCATACTTGCGCGTTCTACTGCCGTTTCGCTTTTCGACGAGCCTGAAGCAGGTATAGACCTTTGGAGCTTCGGCAACCTCATCAACGTTTTTGAGCGTATGCGCGAAAAGAATGACGGCTCCATTATAATAATTTCCCATCAGGAAAGGATCCTTAATATCGCGGACAAGGTTGCCGTTATCGCAAACGGAAGCCTCAAGGCATACGGCGCAAAAAGCGATATTCTTCCCGAACTGCTCGATGTTTCGGGTGCATGCAAGGTCCTTGCCGACAATGTAAAGGGGGTATAACCGTGCTGAACACCGAACAACAGCTTTTAAAAATAATTGCCGATATGGAGGGTACTCCCTCGGGTGCGTACAACATCCGCGCAAACGGTGCACTTGCCGAGAGAAAGGTTACCGAAAATATCGATATACGCACCAAAGAGGATAAATCGGGTATTGATATTATCATACGCGCAGGCACCAAGGGTGAAACGGTGCATATCCCTGTTATCATCAGCGAAACAGGTATAAACGATCTGGTATACAACGATTTTATAATCGGTGAGGATGCCGATGTCACCATTATGGCAGGCTGCGGAATACACAACTGCGGAAGCGAGGAGTCCCGACATGACGGTATCCATACCTTTTTCGTAGGAAAGAACGCCAAGGTCAAATATATTGAGCGCCACTATGGCGAGGGCACAGGCGAAGGCAAACGCAATATGAACCCCACCTCGGTCATCCACGTAGCCGAGGGCGGATATATGGAAATGGAGACCACGCAGATCTCGGGTATTGATGATACAAGCCGCGTTACCAAGGCGGTAGTTGAAAAGGATGGTACACTTGTCATCCACGAAAAACTGCTTACCGAGGGCGTTCAGCGCGCCGAGACCGACTTTACCGTAGATCTCAACGGCGAAGGTGCAGGCGCAAATGTAGTTTCGCGCTCGGTTGCTAAAGGAAGCTCCTATCAGATGTTCCGTTCAAACATTAACGGAAACGCACTTTGCTCGGGTCATACCGAATGTGATGCAATTATTATGGATAACGCCCATGTAAGCGCCATCCCCGAGATCAACGCCAATCATCTCGATGCCTCGCTCATTCACGAAGCCGCTATCGGCAAGATCGCAGGTGAACAGCTTATAAAGCTTATGACTCTCGGTCTTACAGAAGCTGAAGCCGAAGCCGAGATCGTTAACGGTTTCTTGAAATAAATCGATTAAAACAAAGGAAGAGCAACTATGAAAATAATGATAACGGGATGCCGCGGACAACTCGGCAGCGAGCTTATCGCCTGCATAAAAGCAGGAAAAAGCGAGATCGGTATTTTGCCGCAGGAGCTTGCCGAGGCTACGGTCATAGCGGTAGACATAGATGAGCTTGATATAACGAACAATGCCGCAGTAAGCGCTTTTGTATCGGAAAAGTCTCCCGATGTTTTAATAAACTGCGCTGCCATGACCAATGTTGACGGTTGCGAGACCATGCAGGATGTAGCCTTTAAGGTAAACGCTATGGGCGTTCGCAATTTAGCAAGAGCAGCTGAAGCAGTCGGCGCCAAATTCATCCATATTTCTACCGACTACGTCTTTTCGGGTGACGGAACAACGCCCTACATCGAATGGGATACCGTGGCTCCGCAGAGCGCATACGGCGCCTCAAAGGCGTTGGGTGAAAAATATGCTACCGATTTTTGCTCGCGTACCTTTATTATTCGCACAGCATGGCTCTACGGTTATATTGGTAAAAACTTTGTTAAGACCATGCGTCGGATAATGCGCGAACGCGGCGGAGTAACTGTAGTAAATGACCAGCGCGGAAATCCAACCAACGCAAACGACCTTGCTCACCACATACTTTTACTTTCTCTTACCGAGGAATACGGTATTTATCATTGCACGGGCGCAGGCGAATGCTCATGGTTTGAATTTGCCTGTAAAATAGCAGAGTATTCCGGCTTCGGGGATATAGTAAAGCCCTGCACCTCGCAGGAATACCCGAGTCCCACAAAGCGCCCCGCATACTCATCATTGCGTAACCTTGCGCTTGAATGTACGATCGGCGATAATATGCGCGATTGGCAGACAGCGCTTAAAGAATATATTTCAAAAGTGGAGGATTAACCATGAAAACCTATCTTGTTACCGGCGGTGCCGGCTTTATCGGATCGAATTTTGTAATGTACATGCTTGACAAGTACGAGGACATCCGCATTATCAATGTTGATAAGCTTACTTATGCGGGCAACCTCGAAAATCTCAAGAGTGTTGAAAACGATCCACGCTACCGCTTCGTTCAGGCAGACATCTGCGACCGCGAGGCTATCACAAAGATTTTTGAAGAGGAAACGGTTGATTATGTTGTTAACTTTGCGGCTGAAAGCCATGTTGACCGCAGTATCACCAACCCCGAGATATTTGTTGAGACCAACGTTCAGGGCACCGTAAATATGCTTCAGTGCGCCAAGGTTGCCTGGACTACAGGTGACGACACCTACCGCGAGGGCGTAAAGTATCTTCAGGTATCTACCGACGAGGTATACGGCACCCTCGGAGAGACCGGTTACTTTATGGAGACCACCCCGCTTGACCCCCATTCCCCCTACTCTGCATCAAAGGCAAGCGCAGATATGTTTGTAAAGGCATTCGGTGACACCTACAAGTTCCCTATCAATATCACCCGTTGCTCCAACAACTACGGTCCCTATCAGTTCCCCGAGAAGCTCATTCCGCTCATCATGAACAATACCCTGCAGCACAAGGATCCCCCTGTTTACGGTGACGGTATGCAGATTCGCGATTGGCTCTATGTTGAAGATCATTGCAAGGCTATAGACATGGTTATAAACGACGGTGTTTTAGGTGAAGTCTACAACGTCGGCGGACATAATGAGCGCCCCAACATC
>JAFPCJ010000089.1 GCA_017423885.1 Clostridia bacterium
ACGTCATTGACTTCATTCGATGCTTTAGGCAACGGCGGAAGATCCCCAAGATCGGTAAGCGAAAAGCAACGCAGAAAGTTTTTAGTAGTACCGTAAAGCAAGGGTCTGCCGGGTAATTCAAGTCTGCCTCGCTCCTCGATAAGATCCTTTTCAACAAGTGTTCCCATTACTCCCGAGCAGTCAACTCCTCTGACCTGCTCAACAAAGGCCTTGGTGACCGGTTGATTATACGCAATTACCGCTAAAACCTCAAGAGCTGCAGGCGAAAGCGGAGTTCTGCGGCGAATATCAAACGCCTTTTTGATATACTCGGCATGCTCATTGCGCGTTGCAAGCTGTCTTGTATTTTCAAGCCTTACAAGCTTCAAGCCGCTGTTTCTCTCGTCAAGGCGCTGTGATAGCTCGTCCAAAAGCTTTTCGGTCTTTTCAGGCTTCATCTCAAAGATTAGAGACAAGCGGTCAATGCTCATCGGCTCTCCCGAAGAAAATAAAACCGCTTCCAGAGCCGCTAAAATTTCATCCTTTTTCATTATCGTTTATGTCCCCTGTTCAGTTTTATCTCGGTTTCTTCATTTTCACCGACAATTTCAACTCTGTTAGCCTTACAAAGTTCAAGCACAGCCAAGAAGGTAGCAATAAGCTCCGAGCGGCTTTGTGCCGTTGAATAAAGAGCCGAAAGTTTTTTTGAGCCACCTCTCCAAAGATTTCTTATTACAAATACTATCTTCGTAGAAACTGCAACTATCTTCTTTGCAACTATCTTGGTAAACGGAGCTACCGAAGGCGGAAGACGGCGCTGACCGCGTCCCACTGCGGCAAGGTACGCAAGATATAAGGTGTCACTTTTATGGATTATTTCATAGGTCTGCTCAAAATCAAGCTCCTCGGGACGGCGTATAAAGCTATTGAAGCCATCGGTCATAGCGCCGAGCTTTTGAGCCATCTGCTGACATATCTGATATTCGAGCAATTCACCCGTAAGCTCCTGCTTTAACTGCTCGATCTCATCGTGGCGCGGTAGGAGACTGACTGTTTTCATATAAATAAGTCTTGCCGCCATTTCGAGAAATTCACTCGCTATTTCAAGATCCTGCTCCTTCATCAGCTCGATCTGCTCCATGTACTGATCGAAAAGGACAGTAAGCTGAATATCATAAATATTCAATTTGTTTCGCGCTATAAGCTGTAAAAGCAGATCAAGAGGTCCCTCGAAGCTTTCAAGCTTATAGGAAAGTATGTTTTCTGCCATATCTCACCCCATGATAAGCCTGAATGGCAGGCTTGCAAGCCAGAACAAGGCAGAGTCCACCGAGCCGATAGCATACGAAAGCGGTACCGCCAGAACATCGGACGCCATAAGAACGATAAGAAGCATAAAAAAGTATCTTTCGTAGCGCATAAGATTGTAATAAATTCGAGGAGGCAAAAACGCCGAAATGATCCTTGAACCGTCAAGCGGAGGAATGGGAATAAGATTAAATACCGCAAGCGAAACGCTGATTTGCGAAATATAGTTAAAAAACATTACGATGTAGTATAAGACTATACTTTTAAACCCAATGACATATACAAACAAGCATACTATTATATTACAAACAAGCGCCATTAAAAGATTGGAAACAGGACCTGCAAGCGCTGTTATCGCCATATCACGTCTTGGATTTTTAAAGTTTCCCATATTAACAGGCACAGCCTTTGCCCAACCGAAGCCGAATACAATAATGCTGAACGCTCCGATATAGTCAACATGCGCCAAAGGATTAAAGGTAAGTCTGCCCTGATATCTCGCAGTAGGATCGCCCAATTTATTTGCAACAAATCCGTGAGCAAGTTCATGTATCGGTAAGGTAATAAATATAACGACAAGGCAGGATATTACATAGGTAATTATTTCCGCAAATCCCATTTCGCTTCCGTTCAATATCTCAAAAAGCAATTCGATTACTCCTTTAAGTATATATTTATTTTATTATAAATCATTTTGGATGAATTTACAAGTAAAACCTTTGTTAATAATAAAAAGACCTGTAGGTTTACAA
>JAFPCJ010000008.1 GCA_017423885.1 Clostridia bacterium
ATGTATAAATCCAGATACATTTTTGCCGCTTTCATCGGATTATGAGGCGGTAGGGGAGCCGCGCGGCGAGGTGCTTTCGGCTCATAGGGTATATGTACCCGAGTTTGATATTACTCCCTTTGTTAAAAAAGGAGATAACGTTATAGCCTTGCATTTCGGCGGCGGTTGGTATACCCATTCATTCCGTGTATTCGGTCTGCCAAAGGCCATATACAGAATTACTGTAGAGGGCGATGAAGCTGTGCAATACTTTGTGTCAGACGAAAACTGCCGCATTGGTAAAGGGTATGTGGATGGCTATGACTTTGCAAAATATGAAAAGCAAAACTATCTTGAAGCCGCCGATTGCTTCGAAGCAGAGTTTGATGACAGCGCATGGGAAGCCGCTGTAGCCGTCGAGCCGCTCGAGACCGAGTATTGCACTACCGACTGCCCGAGCGATAAGCTGATAGAGTGCATTGATGCAAAGCCTGTTTCAAGAAGTGAAAAAGGTATAGTTTATGATTGCGGAAAAAATTTAAGCGGTTATCCTGTTTTGAAAATTTTTGCAAAGGCAGGGGACACGGTTACAGTTCTGTTTTCCGAGGAACTTTTGCTTGACGGAAGCTTGGACACGACCCATGCACATGAGCAAAGCTTTACTGTGGTGAGCAACGGCAAGGAGTGCACCGTTCAGCCGCAGTTTACATGGTTCGGTTTCAGGTATTTTGAGGTCATAGGCGAAGCCGAGCCAAGCTTTGTAAAGCTTGTGCACGCCGATATTCCAATAAGGTCAAGCTTTAAATGCGATAACGAGACAATTAATTGGATATACGATACCTTTGTTCATACCATGCTTTGCAATATGCATACGGGACATCCGTCTGATTGTCCGCATATTGAAAGAAGGGGTTATACAGGTGACGGTCAGCTTACCTGCCATGCGGTGCTTTCTACGCTTGATGCCAAGGCATTTTATGAAAAGTGGCTTCAGGATATTGCCGACGGTCAGGACTCTTTGAGCGGTCATATCCAATATACTGCGCCCTACATCTTAAGCGGCGGAGGACCGGGCGGCTGGGGCTGTGCCATTGCAGTGGTGCCCTATCAGCTATACCGCCATTACGGAGAAAAGGCTATACTTGCAAAATATTACGGCAATATGCGCCACTATATAGATTATCTTGATTCCCATACCGAGTTTGGACTCGTTACAAGCGATCAGGAGGGTGTGTGGTGTCTTGGAGATTGGTGCGCGCCGAATATTCTTTATGCCGATAAGGATATTACCTATTCCGATCAGCAGGTCTTTATTCCTGCCGCTATGGTAAATACCTACTTTTATATTAAAACGCTGGAAATAATGTGTAAAGCGGCAAGAGTGATAGGAAAAGAGCAGGATATACCCGAATATGAGCAAAAGATAAATGAGCGCAAAAATGCGGTAAGGGCTGCGTATTTCAATGCCTTTGACGGTAATTTTATCATGAACGCGCAGGGCGCAAACGCCTATGCGGTTGATCTTGGCTTGGGCAATGAAATGACCTATAAAAATTTGGTCAGCTACTACGAGAAAACAGGCTGTTTTGATACGGGTATTTTTGCAACCGATATTCTGACACGTGTTCTGTTTGATAAAGGCGATGCCGCGCTTGCCGTTAAGCTTTTAAAGGGTGACGGCGCGCATGGCTTCGAGCATTGGCGCAAAAACGGCGCTACCACTTTTCATGAGTATTGGGACAGCAACCGAAGCCGCTCGCATAACCATCCGATGTTCGGTGCGGTAGTAGCTTACTTTTTTGAAAGACTGCTCGGCATAAAGCAACCGAAAGACTCCGCAGGCTATTCTTCGCTTATTATTGAGCCCGAGGCTGTAAGCGAATTTTCGCAGATGTCAGGAAGCATGCAGATAGCAGCAGGAAAGGTTTCTGTAAGCTATGAGAAAACGGAAAATAATATCTCTTTCAGCATCGTTATACCGAACGGTGTTTCGGCGCTGTTCCGATATAACGATAAAGAAATACCGCTTGCTTGCGGGGAAAACAGTTTTACAATTTAATAACATAGCAAATTTAAGTGGAACATCGTTGAAAAAATGATAATAATACTTGATTTTAATGTGATAATAGGTTACAATATAACTGTACCTAACAGAAAGATACGGTCTGACTGAAAGGTGACGGTAAATTTTTTAACGGGATAACTGTATCTTTATTTATTGCCGCGCCTTTTTATAGGGTGCGGCTTTCTGTTTTGCAGAAAACAATGCAGGTGCGGGTTTACTGTCCTGCAAATAAGGAGAATAAATATGGAAACAAGAGTAGCAGTAATGGGAATAATAGTTGAAAAGGGTGAAGCAGTCGAGCCGCTTAATTCCATTCTTCATGAGTACGGCGAGTACATAGTAGGGCGCATGGGAATACCCTACCGTAAAAGGGATATAAGTATAATCAGTATTGCCATTGATGCTCCGCAGGATACCATTGCGGCGCTTTCGGGCAAGATTGGCAGGAGAGACGGCATCAGCGTAAAGACCGCATATTCGAGTGTAGTCAGCACGGAATAAGCGCAGGAGAACACTATGAAAAAAACAAAAGCTTGGGTATGGGTACTGCTTTGTATATTACCGTTTGCGGCGGCGCTCTTTGCCCTTTGTATCGGAAGACTTTCGATAAGTCCTGCCGAGGTCTTATCCTCGGCTGTTGCCAATATAACAGGCGGCGAGACTGCGACTCAATATATTGAACTTACCTTGTGGAAGGTGCGGCTTCCGCGCATTTTGTTAGCCCTTGCAGTAGGTGCAGGACTTTCGGTTTCGGGATGTGTTTTTCAAAGCCTTTTTTCAAATCCTCTTGCTACTCCCGACACCTTGGGCGTTGCAAGCGGCGCATCTTTCGGTGCGGCGTTGGCTTTATTGCTTGGGTTTAAGCTTATCGGCGTTCAGTTCATTTCGCTAATATTCGGCGGCGCGGCGGTAGTGCTTACCGTGCTTTCAGGAAGCTCAAGAGAAAGCAAGGGACTTAATAATACGGTGCTTGCAGGAATTATGATAGGCTCGCTTTTTAACGCGCTGATATCCCTTGTGAAATTCAGCGCAGATACCGAGGATGAACTGCCTGCCATAACCTATTGGCTTATGGGAAATCTTTCGGCGGCAAGCTATGCATCCTTGCTTGTAGGTGCCGTTCCGATAATTATTTGTATAGCAGTGCTTTTTGCACTTCGATGGAGACTTAATCTGCTTTCATTATCATATGAAGAAGCAAGAGCAACCGGTGTAAATATAAAGGCTCTGCGCGCGGTTACGGTAGCTTGTGCTACCGTAATGACTGCATCAAGCGTTTCTATGTGCGGACAGGTTGGCTGGATAGGACTGCTTGTTCCGCATATATGCCGTATGGGACTCGGCAATGACCATACAAAACTTATTCCTGCAAGTGCGCTCGGCGGCGCGGCATTTTTGGTGTTGGTTGATACGGCGGCACGCAGTATTTCAGCTACCGAGCTTCCGATATCGGTGCTTACAGCAATTATAGGCGCCCCATTCTTTATCTACCTTATGAGGAGAACGAGGGGGTGGCGGCTGTGATACTTGAGGTAAAAAATGCTTCCTTCGGTTATGAAAAAAATAAAAGAATCATAGATTCACTTTCTCTTACCGCCCGCTCGGGTGAGCTTGTTGCAATACTCGGTCCCAACGGTGCAGGCAAGACCACTCTGCTTCGCTGTATAATGGGATTTTTGCGTTGGAATGAGGGAAATACCCTTTTGGACGGTAAGGATGTCCGCTCAATTTCTCAAAACGAGTTCTGGCGCAGAGTATCCTATGTTCCGCAGGCAAAGGGAACGGCAGTAGGCTATACGGCAGAGGAAATGATATTGCTCGGTCTTACAGGCAATATGGGACTTTTCTCAACTCCGCGTGAAAAGGAGTATAAAAAACTGCGTAGCATTGCCGAACAGCTTTCTATTACGCACCTTTTGAAAAAAAGATGCAACGAGATGAGCGGCGGAGAGCTTCAGATGGTGCTTATAGCGCGAGCGGTTATAAGTGAGCCTGAATTGCTGATACTTGATGAGCCTGAATCCAATCTTGATTTTAAAAATCAGCTTATAGTGCTTGATACGCTGACGACACTTGCAAGCAAGGGTGTTTGCTGTATTTTTAATACTCATTATCCTACTCATGCGCTCATGCGCGCTTCAAGCTCGCTTATTTTGAGAAATGACGGCAGTTCTATATTCGGAGAGACCTCGCAGGTGGTCACAAAGGAGAATATCCGCGAGTATTTCGGAGTAGAAACGGTTATAAGTGAGATAGAAACGCAGTCTAATACCTACCGAAGTATTCTGCCTGTGGGACTTTCGGATGAAACGGGCGATCCGAACAAAAAGCAGGATGCAATCGCGGTAATAACCGCCGTTTTTTCCGATTTTTCGCTTGCAGGCAAGATTAATACGATACTTCACGAATATTCCGAGTATCTGTTGGGACGCTTCGGTCTGCCACAGCGTGATGAGGGATTTTATATGATAAACGCAACGCTCGATGCGCCGCTGTCGGTATCACAGGGACTTTCGCACAGACTGTCGGTATTGCGAGGGGTAAATGTCAAGACCGTTTATGTTGAAAAACGAGGTGAAGCCAATGAACAATAAACAGCTTTTGGAAAAGCTCGAGGCAGAAAAAAGACTTGAGCATAATGAATGGGTGACCTTGCTTTCTTCCTTTGATGAAAGGGAAGCATGCTATGCCGCCGAAAAAGCGCGCAATATTGCTCAACGTGTTTTCGGGAAAAAGGTGTATTTCAGAGGAATAGTTGAGTTTAGTAATATTTGTAAAAACGATTGCTTCTACTGCGGAATTCGCCGCTCTAACAGTGAAGTCTCGCGTTATCGCCTTACCAAGGAGGAGATAATGCTTTGCTGTGAGGAAGGCTATGAAAACGGTTTTCGTACCTTTGTTCTGCAGGGCGGTGAGG
>JAFPCJ010000090.1 GCA_017423885.1 Clostridia bacterium
CTCTACAGAGCAATGGTTTTGCACAAAATGTGTAGTACAGCATATCCAACGCTTGCCGCGAAGCTTTGCGAATACTCTTCTGATCTCCTCTTCAAGCTTTTCCTTGTCCACAAGACCGAGTACAGTCTGAACGCAAACTCCGCCGAGAATTGCAAACTTATCGGAAAATTTATCACAGTAAAGATCATAGGACATTCCCGCGCTCTCCTGCCAAGGATGGACCACATCAAGACCTAATCTTGTTATTCCGTCCGCCACCTTAACAATACAACCGTCTGAATGCAGACTTGCAAAAACACCGCATTCATGTACATAGTCTACCACACGCTTCATATTGGGATAGATCATATCCTCCCATATATCAGGGCTGAACATCAAATCGTTCTGCGCGCCCCAATCATCCGAAATATGTATCATATCAGCGCCGCACTCAATACAGTGCTTGGCAAAGCGCAATGTCCATTCTGCCTGACGCTCATAAAGTATTTTAAGCTCATCTGGGTAAAGCAGCATATACATCAACTGATTTTCTATTCCAAAAACACCGTTGAATTGCTCAAAAAAACCGGGAGTCTGAACATAGCAGAAGCGACCGCGCTTTTTATGGAACTCAATGCTTGATCGTACATTATCATACGCCGCCATATCATCGGGATCGGAAAAAACATTCTCATCAATAAGCAGATCGGGCGTAAGCTCACCGTTTTGGGTCCTTATACGCTCTATCAACTCGCGGTCAAAGGCATCGGGACCGCCAAAAATATGAGCCGCATCAAATTCATATTTATCTTCAAAAGCGGCAACGCTTCCCCATTTTTCACTTATTTCCTTTTCAAGATTTTCTGACACCCAACCGTATATAGGCTGACGGTCGGTCGGCTCACCGAGGATCGTTTTTCTGACTCTTTCGGTAGAATTCATATCGTTGCTCCTTTGCTTTTTTTAATATTGTATCACGCCCTTAAAGTAAAAATAATGTGACTGTTTTGTTTTAATTTGCCGCCATAGCAATAATTTCACACAAGAACACATTATTCAACTATAAGCTCTCTGATAGAGCGAAGCTGATAATCTACATTTTTAAGCAATTCAGGCTTTTTAAGCGCAACCGCCGCCCCGCGGACAACGCTGTGAACAGGGTCATCAAGCAAGAACACCTTTGTTCCGACAAATTCAGATATATACTTATCCATACCGCCGAGCAAAGCGCCGCCGCCTGTAAGATAAAGTCCATCCTCCATAATATCGGCAACAAGATCAGGGTCGGTTTTTGAAAGCACGGAACGAATAGCGTTACAAATAGCATCGGCTGTCTCAATAATAGCCTCTCTTACCTCCGAAGAGCTTATCTCAAAGCTTTCAGGCAGACCTGTAAATACGTTTCTTCCCTTTGCAACCATAGCGATCTCTATCGGGCGCTCAAGCACATTTCCTATGCGTTGCTTGATAAGCTCTGCCGTAAGCGGACCAATCTCAATATTGTATTCCTTGCGGATATATTTTGCGATAGCGGCGTCAAGATCCCTCGAAGCGGTCTTGAAAGAGTCACACACCGAGATGCCGCCCATTGAAATTACCGCAATATCGGTAGTCCCTGCGCCTATGTCAACAATAAGCGTACCGTGAGGCTGGGAAAAATCTATTCCAAGTCCGCAGGCTATTGCGAGCGGTCCTTCTATTACCGATATATTTCTTCCGCCTGCCGATTCAACGGCATTAGAAAGCGAATGGTGCTGAAGCTCGGTAAGACCTGCAGGCAACGTCGCCATAATACGCGGACGAACTATTCTACCACCGAAAGCCTTCTGCATATAGTTTTTAAGCATCATTTCGGCAATATCGTAATCGGCTATGGCACCGTGTTCAATGGGGGTAACGCAGATAAGACTCTCGGGAGTTCTTCCGAGCGTCTGCTTTGCCTTTTCTCCGTAATAAACAGGCTCCCAGGTCTCCGAATCGACCGTTACGATACTCGGCTGTTCAAGCACTACCTGCGAGCTTGAAAATATAACTGTTTTTGACGAGCCAAGGTCTATTCCTATTTCTGTCGCCATTGATCTATCACCCTACTCTTTATTTCTTTTTTCATCGCAATTCCTGCTTTTCGCAGAACGTATAATGTATATTTTTTAGCCTTTTCGGCGTTTTTCGGTGTAATAAGCGCCGTAGCACAATTTACATGTTCAACTCCGCTGATCATAAGCTGACGGGCACATTCATCAAGAGTAGCACCCGTACTCGATATATCGTCAATAAGAAGAACTCTTTTATATAAAAGTCTTTTGGGAGCGAAATACATGTCCCTGATGCTTTTAAATCTTTCAATTCTTCCAAGCTTATGCTGACCGCTTTTCATGCTTCTTTTGCCCAACGCATTCTCTAAAAACGGCACACCGAGCGTTTCGGCTATAAATCGTGCCAGTTCGGTTGCAGGATCAAAACCGAAGCGTCTCATCCTTTGCTTTGAAGCAGGAACACAGCAGACCGCATCAAACTCAAGGTCAGAATATTCCCGAATAACGCAAGCCGCAGTATGAGCAGAAAAGAACTTGGAATAATGCTCCTTTGAGCCAAGCTTATACCCATAAAAGGCACGCTTGCAAAGTCCTGTATTATAAAACGGCGCAACAAGACTCTCAAAATGGTAAACCGCAACCTTACAGCGGCAATCCTTTCTTTCAAAGCCGCATACAAGACAACGCTTGGTGCTGTCTATCGTCTCAAAATGCCGCTCGCAGACCTCGCAAAGCTCGCGCTCATAATCTATAAGTCTGCCACAGCTCATGCATTTGTTGGGATACAGCGCTTCAAAGGTATCCGAAAAGATGTTTTTAACAATCTCCTGCTTCATTTGTGTCCTCTAAAAAATACCGAAGCATTGTGTATCGAAGCATTTTGCGGTCATTCTGTGCCATTTCATTAAGCAGTTTTTCACTTCCGACTATAACAAGCAGTTTTTTAGCACGCGTAACGCCTGTATACAGCAGATTTCGGTAGCGTAGTTGACTCGGCACATCGAAAACAGGGATTATAACACAGTCAAACTCGCTTCCCTGACTTTTATGCACCGTTACAGCATAAGCCAATTCAAGCTCACCTATTTCCTCGCCCATATAAACTACCCTACGGTCATCAAATTTGACCTCAAGCGTCCCCTCTCTGCGGTCTATCCTTGTGATAAAACCGACATCGCCGTTAAACACACCCGTACCGCTCTCGCCGTTATCCTTTTCCCAGATAAGATCGTAGTTATTCTTTATGTGCATGACCTTATCGCCAACGCACATTTTCACACCCTTATAATTAAAGGCTTGTCCATCCCGACTTTTGGGGTTAAGTGTAGCTTGCAGGATATTATTTAGGTTAACAGTACCCGAATCGGTCTTTTTAGACGGGCAAAGCACTTGAATATCTTTAAGCGGATCAAAGCCGTATGCCTTGGGAAGTCTCTCACAGCAAAGCTCAAGCACTGTTTCGCAAACATCGTATGAGGAGGTACGGCGAAGCAAAAAGAAGTCCTTTGCGTTGTTCGAAAGATCAAGCGGAGTATTATTGATTATGGCATGAGCATTGGTGATGATCGCGCTCTCACCCGCTTGACGGAATACCTTTTTAAGTGCAATGGACGGAAACGCACCCGAAGCCAAAAGGTCGCCCAACACATTACCTGCCGAAACACTCGGAAGCTGATCTACGTCACCTACGATTATAACTCGGCAGGAAAGGCGCAGAGCCTTAAGCATGCTGTCAAACAACAGCGTATCTATCATAGAAGCCTCGTCCACTATTATGACATCACAATCAAGCGGATTGCGCTCATTGCGAGCGAATTCCCGCTGTTCCTCATCAGGTCCCCACTCTACCTCCAAAAGGCGGTGGAGCGTCATAGCTTCGCGTCCTGTAAGCTCGCTCATACGCTTGGCGGCGCGCC
>JAFPCJ010000091.1 GCA_017423885.1 Clostridia bacterium
AAACAGGTCATATTTTGACATGTTTGGGGTAGTTGTATTGAAATAAACCGCCTGTAACACTATAATAATAAGCGTAGAAGGGCGAAATTCGCAAATGTGCCCCAATAAGTAAAAAGTGACCCTATTTCGGAGGTAATGACATGCGAGATTTAAAAAAAATTGCAGTGGCTTCTCTTGCAGCAATATGCGTATTCACAAGTGCTAATACTGCGGTATATGCTGAAAAAGATAGCCGACAAACCGCGCTTAACATTACCTCTGATACCCAATTATCATATTCAGTCACACCTTATGACGAATACCTTGAATCGGCACCGAGCAAGGAAAGACCTGATGCAAGAATAGTTATTGATGCCGAAAAATATATGAACGCTACAAGTAATGTCGAGATTCGTACAGTAAAGGATGATATTACCGGTAAGGAGCAGTCGGGACTGTACTGCGAGGATAGCGGCGAGGTCAGTTGGAGATTTACCGTAGCACAGGCAGGTCTTTACGAGCTTTCGGTACTTTATTATAACGTTGAGGACAGCGGAAACGATATTGAGCGTTCGCTTTATTTAGACGGTGTGATACCTTTCTCTGACGCAGGCAACCTTGTCTTCTCGCGTACATGGCGCGATAAGGGCGAGAAAATATTTAATGAGACCTCGGGAAATGAGGCTCGCCGTTCTCAGGAAGAGGTGCATGTATGGTCAAGCGTTCCGCTTCGTGCTACTACAGGCTATCATGACAGTAATTTAAGCTTTTATTTAAGTGAGGGAGAGCATACCGTCTCCTTCAAATCCGTTAATGAGAGCATGATAATAAAGGAGCTTACTTTCTTTAATTCCAAAGCACCGAAAGGCTATAGTGAGGTTAAAAAGGAGTATACAGCAAAGGGCTACAAGACAGTAGATAAGAAGCTTTCTGCCAAGGTTCAGGGAGAGGATGCGGCTTTTAAATCGTCGGCAACGCTTTATGCGGTAGAGGACAGAAGCTCGTCACTCAATGAGCCGTATCAGCTCAGCAAGATAATGCTTAACTGTATCGGCGGCACTACCTGGAAATATCAGGGCGCGTGGATAGAATGGAACGTGGATGTTCCGAAGTCGGGTCTTTATAATTTATATATACGAGCAAAGCAGAATTTCTCATCGGGCGTGGTTTATACAAAAACACTTACTATAGACGGTGAGATACCCTTTGCCGAAGCGCAGAATATGGGCTTTAAATATAATGCCGATTGGCAGATAGTCTCTCCCGAGACTGAAGACGGCGAGAAATGCCTTATATATCTTTCGAAGGGCACGCACACCGTTCGTCTTGCCAATACTCTCGGGGAATTCGGAGATCTGTTGCGTAATATCGAGCAAAGTTCGCAGAATTTGAGTGCTTTATATCGTAGGGTAAGCATGGTAGTCGGAACTTCGGTAGATACAAACCGAGACTATCAGCTTGAGAAATACATACCCGATCTTCTGGATATAATCAATGAACAGTATGCGGCGTTCGGTCAGTATATTAAAACGCTTGAGCGTCTTGCAGGCGGAGCGGGTGAGCAGACCGTATCGCTTGAGCAGGTGCGTACACAGCTTCTCTATTATATAGAAAATCCCAAAGAGATCCCAAGCAAGATATCGGGACTCAGCGACTGTATAAGCAGTCTGGCTTCGTGGATAACTACCGTTACCGATCAGGCGGTGCTGATAGATTATATCGCGTTTATGTCTCCAAAGGCAGATATTCCGAAGGCTGATAACGGCTTTTGGGGCAAGCTTTGGAATGAGATAAAGGCGTACCTTAATTCATATTTTTCGCAGTACACATTAGTTGAAAAGGTGGATCCTAAAAAGGGGCAGAGCATGGTAACGCTCTGGCTTGCAAATACCGTTGGTCGCGATCAGGCAAACATTATAAAGCAGCTCGCGCAGACCACCTATACACAGTCTACAGGCAGCGTGCTGGATATTGAGCTTGTCGATATGTCGATACTTTTGCGCGCGGTCGCCGCGGGAAACGGTCCCGATGTAGGTATATATATCGATCAGGCAACGCCTATAAATTACGGTATACGTTCTGCCTTGCAGGATCTTAGTGAGTTTGAGGATATAGACGAGGTGCTTTCCCGATTTGACGAGGGAGCCGTAATTCCGTTCTCCTTTGACGGCGCTATCTATGCTTTGCCCGAGACCGAGACCTATCTCATGATGTTTGTAAGAACTGATATATTCAACGAGCTTGGACTAAAGGCTCCGAAGACATGGCAGGAGCTTTACGATATGGTGCCTACACTTAACCGAAACTATTATGATGTTTCGCTGCCGTCACCGCTTTCGGGTGGGGACGTGACCTCTACAGGTCTTAACAGTATGTTTGCTTCGCTTCTCATGCAGAACGATGCGAGCGTATACAATGCAGACGGCTCGCGCTGTGTACTCAATGAGCTTAACGCCGTAAATACCTTTATTGAGTGGTCGGAGATGTATACAAAGTATCTTTTCCCCAAGACTACCGATGCCATAACCTATTTCCGTATTGGTACGGCTCCCGTGGTTTTCAATAATTTCAATTTTTATAATCAGCTTGTAGTCGGCGCTCCTGAAATCAGGGGTATGTGGGAAATGTATCCAATCCCCGGCAGAGTTGATAAAAATGGAAATATTCGTCGGGATGTTGCGGCAACGCTTTCTTCCTGCGTAATGTATGCAAACGCCAAGGATAAGGAAGCTTCATGGGAGTTCCTTAAATGGTGGACGAGTGAGGATATACAAAGCGCCTATGCACGAGAAATCGAAGCGCTTCAGGGCAAGTCCGGCCGTTGGATGACCGCTAATGT
>JAFPCJ010000092.1 GCA_017423885.1 Clostridia bacterium
ACCATTACCGATAAGGCAATAGGCTCTGTCCATTATATCAGCCCCGAGCAGGCAAGAGGCGAGCGCACCGATGAAAAGGCAGACATCTATTCTGTAGGTGTCATCCTTTATGAGATGATAACAGGTCAGGTGCCGTTTCAGGCAGAAAGCGCAGTTTCGGTTGCTATCATGCAGCTTCAGCGCGACCCGAGCCTTCCTACCGAGATAAACGGCTCGATTCCTAAGGGTCTTGAGCAGATAACCATGCATGCTATGCAGAAAAGCTCGGAGCGCCGTTATCAGTCAGCGGCAGAAATGCTTTGCGATCTTGATGCATTCCGCAAGGATCCTGACAGAACCTTTGAGTATTCCTATTTTGTGGACGATGCTCCCACAAAGTATGTAAATACCGATAATGTACGTTCCTCTACCCCTGCTTCGCAGGCTGTGACCTACGAGGATGAGGAACAATCGGAGATCAAGGAAAAAAATAATATTGTGCCGATACTTGCAGGTATTGCGGCGGCGCTTGTTGTGGCTCTCGGAATTTTGGCGGCAATATTCATTCCGCGCTTGCTTGAGGGTACTCCCGATGAGATTGCCTGCCCTAAATTCATCGGTATGACGCTTGAAGAGGTTCAGGAAAAGTACAACGATCAGTTTGACTTCACCATTACGCAGGGTCATGATGATGAGATAGAGGACGGATGCGTATATGAGCAGTCCATCCCCGAGGGCAAGAAGATTAAAAAGGGCGCCAAGATAACACTTCATGTAAGTATGGGTCAGGAGCTTGTGGTAGTTCCCGATCTTACCGAAAAGGCAGAGCTTACTGCAAAGCAAAATCTTGAGGAAGCAGGCTTTGAGGTCGAGATAGTTGAAATTCCTGACGACGAGGTGGCAAAGGGTAAGGTCGTAAAGACCGATCCTGCCAAGACTACCACCGTTGCCAAGGGCACAAAGATAATAATTTACGTCAGCACAGGTAAGGAAATTAAGAATGTTACCGTTCCCAATGCTGTAAATAAGAAGGAAAGCAGTATCAAATCTCTTATTGAGGACGAGGGACTTGTAGTTGAGTTCAAGCAGGAGGATATGACCTCGAAGGATGATTATTATCCCAAGGGCTATGCCTTCCGTCAGGAGCCTGCTGCAGGTGAAAAGCTTCCCGAGGGAAGTACCGTTACTGTTTATATCAGCACAGGTGTGGTAAATTACACCTTTGATCTTGCAGTTAAAAATCTTCCTACCGATTTTGTTTATAAAAATCCCAAGGTCGCGCTTTATTATGACGGTACTGAAATTGCCGTAAGCGATAAGATAGACCTTGAGAAGAAGCAGAGCGTTAACTTCAAAAAAATAAGCATCAAGCGTGAAGGCTCCGAGCAGGTAAAGGAGACTGAACTTGATTTTTATGTGAAGATGTCTGACAGTAAGTCCGAGTATCATGATGTTCTTCATCTTGTGGTTGATATCTCAAAGGGCGAGATCATTGAAAGCTATAATGTACTCGGGTATCCTACCGCCGATGATGAAGCGGACACTTCTTCCGATAATACTTCTTCAGAAGAATGACGGGAATTATTGTAAAAGCACTATCGGGATTTTATTATGTTAAATCAGGGGATGCCGTATATGAATGCCGCGCGCGCGGTCATTTCAGGAAGAGCGGCATCTCTCCTGTTGTTGGCGATAATGTTGAATTTACCGCTACTGATAATTCCCACGGTGTTGTAGACAGTATAAACGAGCGCAAAAATATGCTCGAACGCCCCGCAGTCGCTAATATAGACTGCCTTTGCATCATTTCCTCATATACGGTGCCGTCACCCGATCCGCTTATGATAGACCGCCTTACCGCTATTGCGGCATATCATGATATAAAGCCGATTATAGTTTTTAATAAATGTGATATGGGTGACTTTGGCGAATGGTCAAGGCTCTATTCGAATGCAGGCTTTGAGACCTTTGTGGTATCGGCGGCAACAGGCGAGGGGATAGAGGCGCTCGGAAAGGCGATAGGAGAGCGCGTTTGTGCTTTTGCAGGCAATTCGGGAGTTGGCAAGTCGAGTATTCTGAACGCCTTGTTCGGTGAGCTTAATATCAGAACAGGTGAAGTAAGCGAGAAGCTTGGCAGAGGAAGACACACCACCCGACATACCGAGCTTTACAGCAATGGCTCAGGCGGTTATATTGTTGATACCCCCGGATTTTCCTCTATAGAGGTATCGGACGATTATAACTTTAAAGAGCGCTTGGCAGACTGCTTTACCGATTTTTCGGAATTTACCGATAACTGCCGCTTTACTTCCTGCACTCATACCTGCGAAAAGGGTTGCGGAGTGATCGAAGCTGTGGCGCAGGGTAAGATTCAAGCCTCGCGACATAAAAGCTATTGCGCCATGTTTGAGGAGCTTAAGGATCTTAAAGCATGGGAAAACCGTAAGGAAAAGAAATAAAAAAATTATATTTGTAGGGGACGGGTTTCCCGTCCCTTTTTCGCATTTTTCGGCGGTACGCGTAGGGACAAGCCTCCGGATTGTCCTTTTAAGCGTGTCAATCCGTCATGCGGGTATTACGGATTGCTTCGTCAAAACGGACAGTCGGGGTAATTCCCCTAATAGGGGAAATGTCGCGTAAGCGACAAAAGGGTTTGGGCGAAGCCGTACCGCCTGTAAACGGACAGTCGGGGACGCCTGTCCCTACGGCAATTTTATAACAACATTTATTATAGATCCGAATAAAAAAGCTGTTTTACTTGGAATACAAGTAAAACAGCTTTTTTGATGTTATAAAACACGCAAGGAAGCATCAATAATATATTTTTCCTTTGCTTCCTTAATTAATGCAATGTGGGGTTGAGTCATGTGAATTTCCTGTTTTTCTTTGCTTTCCCATTCCTCAAAAAGCAGTACCTCGTTCGGATCGGCTGTGCTTAAATAGTAGTCATAACGAATGCATCCGTCCTCTGCGCGTACCAAGCTTGCGGCTCCACTGTCCTCAAGAAAGCGTACAAAGCTTTCTCTACAATCAGGCTTTGCATGATAGGTCACAAAGAGTATAAATGTTTTTTCCATATTTGCGGCTCCCTATTAAAATGTATTACACAATTATTTTTTCTTGGGTCTTTTTATCTTGTTAAGCTTTGCGTTAAGGTCGAGCAACTCTTCCTTGGTAAACTTCACATCCATCATGCCGCCCATAAGAGTGAAGAGACGAAGCACGGTAAATCCGCCCATCATGCTCATCATTTCGGGTCCTACCTCGAAGCCTGCAGCCTTTATCTTGCCGCCCTCGCCGCCTTTGCCCTTACCGCCCATGAGCTTGCCTACAAGTCCCATGAATATCATTTTACCCTGAATGGTAGCAATTACATCGCTCATCTTATCGTTAAGCGAGAGATAGCCCTCGGGAGCGTCAATGTCAAACCAGTTGAGAATAGCACCCTTTTCCTTAAGACGGTAGCTTTCGTTAAAGGTTTCTACCTTGCGGATAATGCCGCTGTCCTCTAATTCGCCTGCCTTTACGGTAAGAGCGGTGGTGCCTGAATTGGGCACTTCAAAACGGAAGAAGTGATCCTCGGCGGTCTTTTTGCCGAGAGAAACGCCGTTTGCAAAAAGCTCTACCTCGTCCTGATTTGAGTAAACGGTGACCTTGGTTACATCCTCAACGCGGTCAATATATCGCTTGCCGCAAAGATGAACGAACGGCTCATCCGAAAGCCATGCCTTGTAAGCATAGAAGGAGTCCTTTTTGTATTTGCGGTCAAAGGTTACAAGACCCTTGTGATTTTGTCCGTTCTCGCCGCCCTCGTTACGAGCATCGGCACCGAAATCGAACATATTCCATACATGGGTAGCCCACATGTATTTGCGCGAGAAGAACTGCTTTATAAGCTCCTCATGGTAATATGCCTGATATTCCTCGGTGTAGTCGCCCTGCATGGGATCAGAGGTGTGCCAATCAAGTGCCTCACAGCCGTATTCGGAGCAACCGATCGGGATGTTCGGATGGGTCTTGTGGAACTTATCGAACCACGGGCCGTTCATGTCGGTCTCGCCGCCGTACCAGCCAAAGTAATGATTGTAGGAAACGGTATCGGGAATATCGATATAGGGAGAATCCATCGGAGCAGCCGATACTGCAGCCATCGTGGTGGGACGGGTCTTGTCCCATTCATGGCAGAGATCGTTGAGGATGCGATGGTTCTCGAGCAGATCGGGATCGGTGTCGCCGCCCATGGTGATCT
>JAFPCJ010000093.1 GCA_017423885.1 Clostridia bacterium
ATAGTGTAAGGAGGCGTAATGATGGAGAAAAAGTGTATTTTAATAGCTGATGACGAGCAAAGAATAGTAGACCTTATTTCCGATTTTCTGCACGCGGCAGGTTATGAGACTCTCAAAGCCTATGACGGAAAGCAGGCGCTTGAAATTTTCGAACGCCAAAAAGCAGACCTTGCAATAATAGATATTATGATGCCCGAGATAGACGGTTGGGAGCTTACAAGGCTTATTCGCCAAAGCTCACAGCTTCCGATAATAATGCTTTCAGCCCGAAGCGAGGAATTCGATCAGCTCACAGGCTTTGAAGCAGGTGTGGACGAATATGTGACCAAGCCTTTCTCCCCTGCGGTGCTTGTAAAGCGGGTCGAGGCATTGCTTAAAAGAAGTGAAGGCAATCAAACAGCTTTCACGGAACAAAAGGGTCTGACGGTTGACAGGCAAGCCTTTATTGCAGTTTTGGACGGTAAAACTCTGGAGCTTACTTTAAAGGAATTCGAACTTCTCGCTCATCTTTACGAAAATTCGGGTCTTGTGCTTACCCGCGAACAGCTTCTTGATGCGATATGGGGCTATGATTATATAGGAGACTCCCGCACAGTCGATTCGCACATTGCCCGCTTACGCACAAAGCTTGGAGACTACGGCTCCGCACATCTTAAAACGATCTACGGAATGGGGTATAAGCTTGAGGTTTGAGAAAGGAATTTTAAAAAGGCTCTCGCACCGTCTTTGGTTTAGAATCTTTATAAATGTCGGGTTGATCTTTGCGGCTTTTGTACTTGTGCTCACCCTGACAAACGGCTCCTTGCTTGTAAAATATTACAGTGAGAAGCAAAAAAGATTGCTTGCAGGACAAACGCAGATAATCGCGTCTCTCGATATTTCGGATGAAACTCAGGTTACGCAGACCTTATCCGATGTAAGTGACCGATACAATTTCGAAGTAGAGATATACGGAGACAACGGTACGATCTATTATACCACCTCGGGCAACCAGATGATGGATTTTTTTGCCCATGGGCGGGATGATTTTAAAATGCAGCATGAGCGGCTTATAAGTATAGAGCGCGAAAGGCTTGATGGCGGTATAATTTTTGAGCGAGCCAAAAGACGGTTTGGCAACAAGGAATTTCTTGTATGTACAAAGCAGATGCAGGCAGGCGTTTACGCCGAGCTTCGCATTCAAAAGGAGCTTATAACCTCATCTGCCGCTATAGCCAATGAATTTATAACCATAATAGCGCTTATCTGCTTTTTCTTATCGGTAATTTGGATACTTATTTTTGCCCGCCGTTTTTCCCGACCCATAAGCCGAATGAACGATATAACCCGAAATATGGCGCGGCTTGATTTCTCTCAAAAGTTAGATATAACAGAGCGCGACGAGATAGGTCAGCTTGCAGTATCTATCAATGAAATGTCCGACTCGCTCTCAACGGCTCTTTCAAAGCTGCAAAGCACCAACGAGCGGTTAAAGGGAGAAATTGAAGCAGAAAGACAGCTTGACAGCATGAGAAAGACCTTTGTTGCCAATGTTTCGCACGAACTTAAGACACCTATCTCCATAATCAGCGGTTATGCCGAAGGGTTGAAGCTCAATGTCAACAGCTCTGCCCGCGAGGAATACTGCAACACGATAATCGACGAAAGTCGTCGCATGAACGAGCTTGTGTTGAGTATTCTTGACCTTTCAAAATACGAATCGGGACAGATAAAATGCGAAAGCCGACGGTTTTCGCTTGAGGAAGTCATACCGCCACTTGTGACGCGTATCTTTTCGGGCAAGTGTATCCGCACAGATTGCGAAAACGGAATTTCCCTTTGTGTTTATGCCGACCTTTTACAGACCGAGCAAGCACTCAAGGTATATCTTGAAAATGCCGCTTCTCACGTTGAGGAGTGCGGCGAAGTAAAAGTGTCTGCAGAGCAAAATGGCGATGTTGTAAGAATAAATGTATATAACAGCGGAAGCCATATAGAAAGTGAGCAGATGCCGCAGATATGGCAAAGCTTTTTCCGAGGAGACACTTCTCATAAGCGTGACAGCTCTCGCTTTGGGCTTGGTCTTTCGATAGTTACCGCTATCTGCCGCGCTCACGGCACTGACTGCGGAGTTTACAACACCCAAAACGGCGTTTGCTTCTGGATAGAACTACCGACAGCGGAGGAAGACCATGAGTAAGAGTGTTTTGTCGCAGATACATCCCATTCCGCCGCTTTATGCCGAAAATTCCCATACTCTGATACTCGGCAGCTTTCCATCGGTACTTTCACGCGAAACAGGCTTTTTTTACGGGCATCCGCAAAACCGATTCTGGAAAGTGATAGCCGAGCTTTACGGCTGTAAAACGCCTGTAACAAAGCAAGAAAAAGCCAGCCTGATATTAGAAAACAGACTTGCTTTATGGGATGTTATTGCTTCCTGCGAGATTTCAGGCTCGAGTGACTCGAGTATTAAAAACGTAATTCCGAACGATATCGGCGCGTTGCTTAAAAAAACACAAATAACGCGCATATTCGTAAACGGCAAGACCGCAGAAAAGTATTACAAAAAATATATTGAGCCTGATATCGGAATAACGGCTGTTTGCCTGCCCTCAACAAGTCCCGCAAATGCCGTCTTCAGTACCGAAAGGCTCAAAGAATTCTGGGGCGTCATCCGCTGATTATTTTGGCGAGATGACGTCCCACTTTGCTTTTCTCCTTAAATAACAGCAGGAGTAAAGCCTAAGTCCTCAAGCTCGGTAACAGCGGTAGCAAGGCAATGCTTACAGCCCGATACAGTAACGGTTTTTTCCTCTAATGATACCGAGAAATTAAGCTTTGCTTCGTTTAACGCGTTATTTATGCGCTTAACGCAATTCTCGCAATGCATATCGGGTACTGAAATTTTTCTTTCCATGGTTTCTTCTCCTTTATTTCTGTATATGCTTTAATGTATCCAAAAGCTCGTCTACAACGGCTTTGTCACCTTTTTCTATGCCTGATGCCACACAGGTGCGTATGTGCTCTGCCAAAAGCTCGCGGTTGAAAGCGCCGAGCGCACTGCTTGCCGCCGAGACCTGAATAAGCACATCGGGACAGTAGGCATCGTTTTCTATCATATTTTTTATTCCGCGTATCTGTCCCTCGATACGGTTTAATCGGTTAATAAGGGCGTGCTTTTCTTCCGAAGCGCGTTCCTTTTTTTTACAGCATTCCTTCATATCCTTTTACTCCTTAAAAGCAACGCATTTGTAACTACGCAAAATGAGCTTAATGACATTGCAAGACCTGCTATCATCGGGTCAAGCAACAGACCGAAGGGCAAAAAGAGTGCGCCTGCCGCCACGGGGATGCATACAGCATTATAGCAAAACGCCCAGAAAAGATTTTGCTTGATGGTACGAAGGGTAAGTCTACTTAAGCGTATCGCCCTTGCAACATCGCATACATCATTTTTCATAAGCACGATATCAGCCGAGGATATGGCAATATCACTGCCTGCCCCTATTGCACATCCGACATCAGCCTCGGCAAGTGCAGGAGCATCGTTTATGCCGTCACCCACCATAAGCACATTGCCGTATTTTTCACGAAGCAAGCGAATAATCTGCGCCTTTTGCTCGGGCAAGACCTCGGAAAACACCTCGTCCGCGCCCAAAAGTTTGCCCACATATTCTGCACTACGCTTGTTATCACCCGAAAGCAGAACGGTTTTTATATTCATGGCATGAAGTCGGTCAAAAGCCTTGCGCGAGGAAGCTTTAAGCTCATCGGCAATTCCGAAAGCGCCTAAAAGTTTACCGTTTTCGGCAACAAATATAAGAGAGCACCCTTTATTCTCAAGCTGTGCGGTCTTGTCCCGAAGCGCATCAAGCGAAACTCCGTTTTCGCTCATAAATACTGCATTTCCTACAATAACGCTCTTGCCTTCTACGGTAGCCTTTGTTCCCTTTCCGCCGATCTCCTTAAAGTCGTTTATGCCGAGCGGCTTTATGCCCTTACTCTCGGCATAAACACATACTGCGCGCGCTAACGGATGGCTTGAAGCTGCTTCGACCGACAAAGCCGAAGTAAGCAATGCATGCTCATTATCAGTTAAAACATCAGTAATCTGCGGTTTTCCTACGGTAACGGTACCTGTTTTATCAAATACCGCAACAGCCGTCTTATGCGTGGTCTCAAGTGCCTCGCCGTTTC
>JAFPCJ010000094.1 GCA_017423885.1 Clostridia bacterium
AGTGATACCGTCAATATACTCCATAACAATATACTGTATAAGGTCACCGAAGCTGACATCGAAAACCTTTACGATATTAGGATGAGACAGCATTGCTATAGCCTTTGACTCATTCTTGAAGCGGCGGATAAACTCCTCGTTGGAAGTGAATTCATCCTTGAGTATCTTTATGGCGACTATACGGTCCTCAACGTTATCTCTTGCCTTATATACCACCGCCATGCCGCCTACACCGATGATCTCCTGAATCTCATAGCGACCGTCAAGCCGTTTTCCTACAAACTTATCCATTTCATTCATCCTTTCTGCTGAACAGTAACAGCGGTAATATTATCTCTGCCGCCGTTTACATTAGCGCGGGCAACCAATACCTCGACCACCCGTTCGGCTGTATTGTTATCAATTATTTCCTTGAGTTCTGAATTTTCAAGGTAATTTGAAAGACCGTCAGTACAAAGCAGAAGCGTTTGCCCCTCTTCGATGGCTCCAAGCTCATCACGGTCAACAAGCACCTCGGCATCGGTACCGAGCGCCCTTGTGATGACGTTTTTACGCGGATGCACCTTGGCTTCCTCGGGAGTAAGCTTTCCGCTCTCAAGCAGCGACTGTACTACCGAATGGTCACGCGTAAGCTGAACGGCTTCATCGGATACAAGGTATATCCGACTATCCCCCACGTGAGCAATGACCGTAAATTCCTTTGATGCTATCGCCGCTACGACGGTAGTTCCCATTCCGTTAAATTCGGGCGATGATAAGGACATATCATATACCACGATATTAGCCGAGGTTATTGAATTGCAAAGCAATCTTCCAAGCTCATCCGAGCTCATGGACGCACGGAATGAACGCTTGACAAAATCGACTATTGATCTTGCCGCAAGCTCACTTGCAACATTGCCGGCATTCGCTCCGCCCATACCGTCACAAACAACGGCAAGCACGGTATCATCAGTTAACTGCTCTATCAAAAAAGCATCCTGATTTGATACTCTTACGCGGCCCACATCGGTTTTTCCGTAGGCTATCATTGTCCTTCAACCTCCTTTTCTGCTTCGTTCCCGTCTGCTCTGACGCTTTTATCCGCTCCGCCGCGAAGCTGACCGCAGGAAGCATCAATATCTGCCCCCAAGGTTCTGCGGACAGTAGCATTAAGCCCTCTTTTTTCAAGCATTTCCTTAAACTGTAAAATTCTTCTTCTGTCAGGCTTTTTAAAGCTGTTCTCCTTAACAGGATTTGCGGGAATAAGATTTATATGACTTAACATGCCCTTTGTAAGACTTGCTAACTGCGAGGCACACTTGTCACTGTCATTAACGCCCTCCATAAGGGCATACTCAAAAGAAATGCGGCGGGTAGTTACCGCTTGGTATTCTCGGCACGCCTTCATCAGTTCCTCTACGCTCCAGCGCTTTGCAACAGGCATAATACTGCGGCGAAGCTCATCGTTTGGAGCATGCAAGGAGACCGAAAGGGTTATCGGCAGGTCATATTCCGCAAGCTTTTTTATTCCGCTTACAACTCCCGAGGTCGAGAGCGATATATGACGAAGCCCGATATTCATGCCGTTATCATCCGATACAAGCTTTAAAAAGCGTACCGAATTATCAAAATTATCAAGCGGCTCGCCCATGCCCATCATAACAACATTGGAAACTCGGATGCCGTTATCCCTCTGCGCGGCAGTAAGCTGCGCGAGCATCTCGGATGCAGTAAGGTTTCTGACAAGTCCGCAAAGACCC
>JAFPCJ010000009.1 GCA_017423885.1 Clostridia bacterium
AATATGTCAATACCAAATGGTTATAAAAGGGCGGTGAATGAATGGATAATTACTATCCGAGATTACGGGATCTTCGCGAAGACCATGATTATTCACAGCGATTTGTTGCGGACTATCTTCAAATGAAGCAACCGCAATACTGTCGCTATGAAAGGGGACTTCGTGATATTCCTACAGATGTTCTTATCCGTTTGGCACGGCTTTATAATACATCAACAGATTATATTCTCGGAATTTCATCAATTCCCGATCCGTATAAAAAATAACAACTGTTTTAAATGCGAAAGAAGTAAATTTCAAAGCTTCTTTCGCATTTTTATTTTTGCAGACTGTGACGATGAAAAAAAGTCGTTTCCAAGATCGTGCTTTAGAGCTAATGTCTTTTTTGTTCTATCTCGGACAAACCGCTCATATTCTTTAACATAAGCCTTTTGGAAAGGATGCGGTCAAATGAAATTTTCTGGCTTTGATGAAGTGTTATACGCCGTAACGCCGCGCATCAGGGATAAGCTTAAGGTCTTGCCTGAAAGCGTTAAACGCTGTGTCGAGGAGATAAGACTGCGCGCAGGACTTCCGTTGGCGCTTACCGTAAGCGGAAAAACTATGTTTGTCCGTAACAGCGGCAATCCTACCGAAATACTAAGCCGCGATCTTATTACGGTGAAGCGAGAGGAGCTTCAGGAAAGCTTTAGTTTGCTTTGTCACCGCTCGGTATACGCCCATGCCGATGAAATAGCCCAAGGATATATTATGATGAATAACGGACATCGCGCAGGAATATGCGGTACTGTGACAGGTGTAGGAATGAGAGACATAACCTCGGTGAACATCAGAATAGCGCGCAGAATAACAGGATGCGCTGAAAGAATAGCCGATGCATTTGACGGCGGCGGAGTGCTGATAGCAGGTCCCCCCGGAAGCGGAAAGACTACTATGCTTCGTGATCTTGTACGCTCACTTTCTTACGGACTTGCCCGATGTATGCGTGTTACGGTAATAGACAGCCGCGGAGAGCTGTCATGCGGAATGGAAAGCGACCTTGGTCCTGATACGGACGTGCTTTTTTGCACCGATAAGGCAAGGGGAGCGCAGATGGCGCTTCGGACTATGTTCCCCAATATTATAGCCTTTGATGAAATAGGTACTGCCGCCGAGCTTGAAAGTGTGTCCGAGTGCTTTAATGCAGGAGTCAGCATAATTACTACGGCGCATATCGGAAAACGCACCGATCTGCTTCGAAGAAGTGTTACAAGCGGACTTTTGCGCTCAGGTGCCATCTCGATTACTGCAATTCTGCCAAAAACAGCAGGCGAAGAATATGAAATAGTGCAGACGGACAAACTGTTGTCCGAGCAGAATGCTTAAGGCGTTGGGGCTCATATTGCTTTTTTGTGTTTGTGTGGCGGCAGGACAGCAAAAGGCAATGCGGATCATCAAAAGAAAAAATGCTTTAGGCTGTATTTGTAAGGGCTTAAACGAAATGGAAGCACGGATGCGTTACGGTGCGTATGAGCGAGACCGTCTTATAAAGGAAGCCTTTTCGCAAGGAAATATACTTACCGTTCAAGACGGAGATATCGTTTTTCTTGAAAGCGGACTGTATCAAGAGGACGAAGCTGCTTTAAGTGAGCTTTTTTCTGAATTCGGTCGGGCTGATACGGCTTCGGAGGAGGGGCGCATAAGACTTTACAAGACCCTTTTTGAGCAAAAGAAACAAGACTTTGAGACAGAGGCGGCTACTGCCGTAAAGCTTTACCGCACCATAGGAATATGCGCGGGAGCGGTCGTTTGTCTCATATTTATATAGGAAAATAGCCATGAATGTTGATTTTATTTTTAAGATTGCCGCAATAGGTATTATAGTAACCGTTTTAAATCAGCTTCTTGTTCGTTCGGGACGGGAGGAGCAGGCAATGCTTACTACCCTCGCGGGGCTTGTAGTGGTCCTGCTTATGGTAGTAAGTGCTATTGCCGATCTTTTTACAACGGTAAAAGGACTGTTCGGATTGTAATGGAGCTTATAAAAATTCTCGGCATCTGTCTTATCGCCGTTGTGCCGATAGTCTTATTGAAGCCGCATCGCGCAGAGCTTGCACTCATGTGCTCTGCGGCGGCTTGCTGTGTGGTCGTAATGATGCTTGTAAGCAGGGCAAATGAGAGCATACAGCGGTTTTTATCGCTTTTTGATGAAATGAAGACGGTATCGGGTTATTTTAAGATAGCGCTTAAGGCTCTCGCTATAGCTCATATAACCGGCTTTGTTGCAGATACCTGCCGCGATTTCGGACAGTTGGCTCTTGCTTCAAAGGCAGAGCTTGCAGGGAAGCTTGCGACCTTTGCGCTCGCTGTTCCCATGCTTGAGGCTTTGCTGGAAATTGCAATGAGGATGGCAAAATGAAACGGAAAATAATAGTGTTTATTTGTATCTTTATGCTGTGCGGTGTACATGTATGTGCAGAAGAAGATCCGTATTATGAGATATATGAACAAAGCGGAGCGGCTGAGCTTGAAAACGCGCTTCCCGATGAGGCTCGTGAGCAACTCTCGGAATACGGCATAGATCCGTCCTACCCTAAGTGGGTGTCTGCGCTTTCGGCACAGAATGTTTTTTCACATATCTGGCAGTTTGTCAAAAGCGCAGGAGCGGCACCGTTGCGTGCAGGAATAATGATGATCGGCATAATACTTATTTCTGCCGCGCTTCCGGCGTTATCTTCAAATGGAAAAGGCTTTGATGCTGCTCGGCAGGCTACGGCACTTGCGGTAGCGGTTACGGTAGCGCTGCCTATATGGAATACCGTTTCGGCGGCAACCAATGCCGTGAGAGGCTGTGGGACATTTATGCTGTCCTTTATACCTGTTTTTGCCGTTACAGTCACCGCATCGGGTCATGCTGTTACTGCCGCTTCCATGAGCGCTTTGCTTTTAGGCGCCGCACAAGCCGTATCGGCGGTTTCGAGCTTTTCGGTGCTTCCAATGATGGGAGGATATCTTGCGGTCAGCCTTTGCTCGGGAGTCTCTCCGCTTTCGATCGGCGGCTTGGCAGAGTCTATCAAAAAGACTGCCTTTTGGATACTTTCATTTATATCAACGCTTTTTGTAGGTATACTCGGCATACAAACCGCGGTAAACTCGGCTGCCGATTCACTTACTTTGCGTACCACACGATTTATTATCGGTACTGCCATACCTGTTGCAGGTGCCGCACTTTCAGAGGCGGCAGGCACCTTGAGCGCATCAATGGGACTTTTGCGTTCTTCGGTGGGTATATACGGTGTTGTGGCACTTGCGGCTATTTTGTTACCGATACTTATAGAACTGATCTTATGGCGGATGTTACTGATGCTGTCAAGCGCTGTATCGGAATTATTTGGTCAGGGTGTGGCAACAAGAATACTTAAAGCCTGCGATATGATGCTTTCGGTGCTTATCGGTCTTTTGTTGCTTGTAGGGGCGATGTTTATAATCTCTCTTGCAATAGTTATAGGAGCGAGCGGAAAATGAGCGGTATTTATGGGTTTATAATAACCTTTTGTTCGGTATGTCTTATGATAACGGGTTTACATCTGCTATGTCCCTCGGGGTCGCTTGAGATTACAGTTAAGTATATCTTGGGGTTAGTGTTTATCGTATGTATACTCACGTGTATTCCGAGCTTCAAGGGTATTAGTGTAAAGTCTTACGAATCGGCTTCGCAGACAGCGTCGGGGGAGCTTGATATTAAAATGAGCGAGCTTGCCTTTAAGCTCGCTTTAAAGAATTCGGGCATTCAATTTTCAAAAATAACAGTTTGTACGGATAAATCGCAGGACGGCGGCATAATTATTAACAAGGTGATCGTTCATTCGTCTCATTCGCCCGAAGCTATCCGTCAGGCTTTGGGAGGTGAAGCAGCAGAGTATGCCATTGAAGTTGTATACGGATAAGCTTAAAAAGCTTGCCGAAAGGCTTAAAAATCCCAATGTGCTTTTGGTGTTGGGGGTTGCGGGTATTCTTCTCATTTTTGTTTCTTCCCTTTTTCCTGATTCAAAGGATAAGGTCAAGCAAACGGAGCAAACCGATTCAATATACAGCGCCGAGGAATACAGGATTGCACTCGAAGAAGAACTTAAAGGCATAGTGAAGGATATAACGGGTGACGGTAAGGCTCGGGTAGTAGTTACGCTCGACAGCGGAATTCGCTATTCCTATGCCGATGCTACCGAGACCGATATTTCCTCTGCTTCAAATTCCGATTCTCTGACCGAGAGTCAGAGCAAAAGCCGATCTTATGTAACGGTACGCACCTCCGATGGCTCTGAAAAGGCTTTACTTATAACCGAGTACATGCCCGATATAAGAGGAGTTGCCATTGTTTGTCGGGGCGGAGAGAATGAGCAGACGGCTGAACGCATCAAGGGAGCGGTTACTGCGGCTCTTGATATCACATCCAAAAGAGTATATATTACGGGAGGAAAATGAAATGAAAAAAGGTAAGGTATTCGGAAAGGCGCAGATAGCGCTTGTGCTTATGGTGTTGGCGCTGGGAGCGGCGGTCTGGCTGAATATGCGATTTACAGATGAAAAGTATCTGGGCGAGGCCACCTATGTTGACAGTGCCTCGGGTGAGGAAGCACTTCCTACCGCAGGCAAGGTGACCGACAGCTTTGCCGAAGCCAAGAGCGAGCGCGAAAAGGCTTACGAGGAAGCCGAGGAGCTTATAAAGGACACATTGAAGTCCGAAAAGCTTTCGGAGGAGGATAAGGCGGGAGCACTTAAAAAGCTTGAGTCACTTGCAGACCGTCTCAAAAAAGAAAGCAACATAGAAACTCTGCTTAAAGCAAAAGGGTTTGAAAAAACCGTTGCGGTTATCGGGGATAATAACGTCAGCGTAATTGTAAAATCGGATGGACTTACCACCGCTCAAACGCTCCAAATTCAGGACATAATTACCTCTGAAACTAAAATTCCGTTAGGAAATATTAAAATTGTTGCTGTAAAATAGTTGTGCTTTTGAAAAAATGTGTTATAATATATATAGTTTGTAACACGGAGGAAAGCATTATGAATGAAAAAGTAACCGAACTTTCCGTTAGTACAGAGGTTCTTGAGAAGATGGCAGAGCTTGCCGCCAAAGAGGTTGCAGGTGTTGTCGGTCTTTCAAAAAAGTCTGTAGACATCAGAGATGCCGTTAAGACGGGAAGCGCATTCAAGGGCGTAAAGATCGAAAATCTCAACGGAGCTATTGCTATCAATGTATATATCTGTGTTGGTCGTGACGCTCATGTTCGCGAGGTAGCCGAGGCTGTACAGAGCAATGTCAAGGATAAGATACAGACCATGACAGGTACTGCCGTTACAAAGGTCAACGTTACCGTTGCCGATATTGAGATCGAAAAGCCCGAAATCGAAGAATAAGCACAAAATAATTATCGCCTGCCGAAGTCGGCAGGCGATAATTTATATGGTTTCAACCTTTATCAGATCTGTGTTGCCCGATTGTCCGTTGGTTACTCCGCCCGTTATGATGATCTTGTCACCGCTTTCAAGCTTCAATAAGGGCTTTGTGAGTTTTTTTGCAGTGTAGAAAAGCACCTCGGTAGACGGTAGCTCTTCGCACATTATGGGGGTAACTCCCCAAGAAAGTGCAAGCTTGCGCCAGGTCTTTTCATTAGTGGTGATGCCGACTATCTCCATGGGCGGACGGAAGCGCGATACCATTCTTACGGTCTTGCCCGAAAGGGAGCAGACGGCTATTGCCTTGGCATCAATATCTATTGCCATTCCGCAGGTGGCATGAGAAATTGCGTCTACCGTATTTTTTATAATGAATTCGCGCGAAAGAAAACGCTTTTTATAATGTATATTGCTTTCGGTCTGATAGGCAATGCGTGACATTGCTTCTACCGCCTTTACAGGGTACTTTCCTGCCGCAGTTTCTCCCGAGAGCATAACGGCGCTTGTGCCGTCATATACAGCGTTTGCAACATCGGATATCTCTGCTCTTGTGGGGCGCGGATTTTTTATCATGGATTCGAGCATTTCGGTAGCTGTGATAACTCGCTTGCCGAGCAAACGGCATTTTGTTATCAGCTTTTTCTGAATTGCAGGAAGCTCCTCGTAGGGAACCTCAACGCCCATATCTCCGCGCGCTATCATTATACCGTCACATTCGTTGCATATCTCCTCGATATTGTCAACACCCGAGCGGTTTTCGATCTTTGCAACTATATCTATGCCCGATATGCCGTTTTCGGAAAGGAAATTCTTTACATCTATAAGATCCTGCGCGCTTGATACAAAGGAGCAGGCTATAAAGTCTATGTCGTGAGCCGCTCCGAAAAGCAGATCGCTTTTGTCCTGCTCGCTTAAGTAGGCTTGCTTTAATACCTTATTCGGGAAGCTCATGCTTTTGCGGTCGGAAAGCGTTCCGCCTATTTCAACGTGACAGATTATATCCTTATCGGTAACAGATTTCACCTTAAAGGTGAGCATGCCGTCGTTAAGCAGAATGGTGTCACCAGATACAAGCTCTTTGGGAAGCGATTTATAGCTTACGCTCACTCTTTTTTCATCACCGATGATATCTTCGGTGGTAAGTGTGAATTCATCGTTATCCTGAAGCTCGACCGATCCGTTTTCAAATGTTCCGATACGGTATTCGGGACCTTTGGTGTCAAGTAATATGGCAAGCGGTACTCCCAACTTGCTTCTTACCTTTTTTATAAGCTCGATACGCTCGAGCTGTTGCTCATGCGTTCCGTGTGAAAAATTAAGTCTTGCAACATTCATGCCCGCCCTACACATCTCTGTAAGAGTTTTCTCGTTTGAGCAAGCAGGTCCTAATGTGCAAACGATTTTGGTCTTTCTCATAGTGCCTCCATAGGGGTAGTTTTTAATTATTATACACCTTTTTATATTATTGGTCAAACGGTATTGAAAAATTTTTATTTTCCGTTTTTTCCTGCGTAAATAAATTGGGTTTTAGGAAATTGGGTTTTGGTTTGAATCGGGAAATCATAATCGCTGATAACGTAATCAACAAATTCAAGATCAAATAAATATTTTTTAACAGGAACATCTATTTTGTCGTGGTCAACGAGAAAAAACACCTTATCGGAGTTCTTGACCATCGTGTCCAGTAAAAGCGCATAACCGCTGGCGCCTATTCTTCCGTCGAGTAATATACTGCCCGACGAAAAGAACATTTTATCGGCATGATACATACGTGCATTCATTACGGTCTGCTCGCCGTTGAGCATGCTCGGTGCTTCTTGTACAAAGCCGCCGAGACAGACAGCGGAAATATTGTACTCGCTCAAAAAGCTGACCAGCGCCATATTGTTGGTAATAACGGTTATATCCTTTATTTCGGTGAGATATCGTGCCATGCTCTGGGTAGTGGTGGTACCGTCGATAAAAACAGTATCTCCCGATTCTACAAATTCCGCCGCCACATGACCTATCATCCGTTTTTCATTACGCATTTTGTCATATCGGTAGGGTAACGGTATGGCTTTTTGTTCGGTAAGCTCGGCACCGCCATAGCTTCTTTTGATCTTTTTTTGGCGCTCAAGCTCATTAAGATCGCGGTTTACCGTAGCCGTGCTGTAATGCAATTTTTGTGTGAGATATTTTACGGTAACATAGCCTTGGTTTTTTAATATTTCTAAAATGGCATCTTGCCGCTCCTTTTGAAACATACCTTCCACTCCTTTGAGAAAGTTTGAGAATTATTCAATTATTTTGACATGGTTGAAAAGGTTTGAGAAATGTTCTATAATTATACACTACAAGATGATATAAGTCAACAGAGAGGGTGGCAATACATGCGTGATCTGACCAAGGGTAATATTTATAAAAGCTTTGTGCTTTTTGCGGTTCCGCTTATTCTTTCGGGTCTGCTTTCGCAGGCATATCATGTTATAGATACTGCAATAGCGGGCAGATTTTTAGGTGAACAGGGTCTCGCGGCTATCGGTGCTACCTCGCAGGCTGTCGTGCTTGTTTCTTCTGTTTTTTGGGGATTTTCAACGGGACTCGGAGTATATATCGCAAAGCTTTTCGGAGCGAGAGAGTATTCCCGTATAAGGAACGATATATATAATTCCTTGATAATAATTTCAGCAGTTATCATTTCTATAAGCCTTTTGCTTATTTTGTTTGACGGCTATATTCTTGATTTTCTTTCGGTAGATGCTCACATAAGGCGTGATGCTGAAATCTATTTTGATATATACATTGCAGGGCTTACCTTTATATTGCTCAACGCTGCTTTTATACAGATAATGAATGCAATGGGAGCAAGCTCGTACCCATTGTATATGTCTATACTGTCCGCTGTGCTTAATATTTCGGGAAATATCATAAGTGTTACCGTATTTGATGCGGGAGTTGCAGGTATAGCAATAGCGTCGGTTTTTGCGGCTGTGGCGGCAGATGCTTTCTTTCTTTTGAAGCTCAGATCCAATTTTAAGAAAATGAAGCTTGGAAGTGAGCGGTTTAAATTAAGCTTGTCCTCGTTTAGCAAGACTTTGCGCTACGGCTTCCCCTCGGCGCTGCAGCAATCGGCCATGTACATAGCTTCCCTTATTATGTCCCCGATAGTAAACGGTATCGGTGCCGAGGCTACGGCGGGATATACCGTAGCCTTGCGTATCAATGATATAAATGCAGGAATATATCAGAACTCATCCAAGACCTTAAGTAACTATTCAGCTCAATGCATTGGAGCCAAAAAGTACGAAAAGCTTTCAAAGGCTTTGTTTGTGGGACTTTTGCAGGGCGTGGTCTTCGTTCTTCCAACAGTTATCTTGTGCTGCGTTTTCGCGTACCCGATAAACGCGATGTTTTTCCCTGACGGTTTTTCGGGCAAAGCATTTGAATATGCCGTTTGTTTTTCGCGATATATCCTGCCCTTTGTTTTTGTAAATCTTATAAACAATCTTTTCCATTCGTTTTTCCGCGGTATTGCCGCGATGAATTATCTTATCATAGCTACGGTGATCGGCTCTGTAGGCAGAATTGCTGCGGGAATTATTCTCTCGCGTGCGCTTGGAATGGCGGGTGTGTATATTGCGTTTATAGTCGGTTGGACTGCTGAAGCGATCTTTGTATCGGTTATATATCTGCTCAAACTTCGTAACAGCAAAATGATACAAAAATTCATCGAGAAAAACGGATTGTGATTTTTAAAGGGGTTTATATTTTGCAGCAGTGCCTTCTAT
>JAFPCJ010000095.1 GCA_017423885.1 Clostridia bacterium
AATTTCTCAAGTTATAAGAAAGGAAAAATAAAATGAAATTCAATGTAAACAGCCCTATACTTTATGTTTTGGTGGGTATTATTATTTGTTTTGTGCTCGCGCAGTCGGTGTATTTCCTTATGCGTGCGCTTAAAAGAGCTAAGGAGCTTGGAATAACGCGTGAAACGGTCAAAAAAACGGTTACCTCTGCTGCTGTTTTTACTATAGCGCCTGCGGTTGCGGTGCTTGTGGGTGTTGTGGCACTTTCGAAAAGTCTCGGTGTGGCGTTGCCGTGGCTTCGCCTTTCGGTAATAGGCTCTATAACCTATGAAACGGTTGCCGCAGGAAATGCTCTTGAGGCGGCAAACATGGGAGCGGGAACTACGGTCAGCGATCCGTCCCTTTATGTAACTATACTCTGGGTAATGACCATAGGCATTGCCGCAGGACTTATTCTTGTCCCCTTTGTTACCAAAAAGCTTCACAGCAAAATGGGCAAAATAGGAATGAAGGATAAAAAATGGGGCGAGATATTCAATAACGCTATGTTCCTCGGTATGATTTCGGCTTTTCTCGGTTATGTTTTCTGCGATGTGGGAAATGTGGTAAAGGGCGACACCTCTGGTCTTATCCCTGTATGCGTTATGGCGGTGTCGGCAGTAGTTATGGCGGTCTGCGGTCTGCTTGCTAAAAAATGTAAGATACGCTGGCTTACCGATTATGCTTTGCCGCTTAGTCTTATTTGCGGCATGGCATCGGCAATACCGTTTGATTCTTGGTTGGGATAAGGGGAAGAAAAAATGAAAAAGAAGCTTTCTTATATGGAGTCCGTCCACCGCGACGGCAGAATTTGGGGAATAATAGTAGGCTGTGCCATTCTTATGTTCCCGATTGTTGTATCACTGATATTCAAGACCGTTCCAAGGTGGGACGTGCTTGCAAAGGGCATGATAGCAACCGCTCCGATGTATTGGGCGGTAGGAATAGTGGAGATATTTACCTATGTTCCGATGCTTGGTGCAGGCGGTACGTATCTTTCCTTTGTAACAGGCAATATTTCAAACCTTAAGCTTCCCTGCGCAATAGATGCCATGAACCGTGCCGAGGTCAAGGCTTCAAGCGAGGAGGGCGAGGTCATTTCTACCATTGCGATAGCGGTATCGAGCATAGTCACAACGCTTATTATCATAATCGGTGTTATCTGCATCGTTCCGCTTACTCCCATTCTTGAGTCCCCTGCTTTGGAGCCTGCCTTCAATATGATACTTCCTGCGCTTTTCGGCGGTCTTGCGGTGGTATTCGTTTCTCAAAACCTCAAGCTTTCCATTGCACCTATAATTCTTATGCTGATACTCTTTATCTTTGTGCCTGCTCTTAACGCAGGAACGGTTGGCATCATGGTGCCTGTAGGCGTGCTGTTTACCGTAGCAGTGGCGCGAATTATGTACAAGAAAGGATTGCTGTAAAAAATGTGGTGGATAATTCCTTGCGTAATCGTACTTTTTTTAGCAGTCATATTTTTGCGCGCGGCGCTTTTCACTCCTAAAAATGAGGTTGCCGCCGATGAGAGCAAGGTTTGCTTTGACGGCGAAAAGGCAGTATCCAATCTTGCCGAGCTTATCCGCTGTAAAACCGTCTCTTATCATGATGCTTCGCTTGAGGATGATGACGAGTTTCAAAAGCTTATCGACCTCTTGCCGAAGCTTTACCCAAACGTATTCAAGGTCTGCTCCTTTGAGAGACTGCCTGACCGCGCCTTGCTGTTTTGCTGGAAGGGCAAAAATAACGGCGAGCCGTCTGTGCTTATGGCTCATTACGATGTTGTTCCCGTAAATGAGGATGCTTGGGAAAAGAGCGCCTTTGAAGCGATAATAGAAAACGGAGTTATGTGGGGCAGAGGCACGCTTGATACCAAAGCCACCTTTAACGGTATTCTTACCGCTGCCGATTACCTTATAGCCGATGGCTTTGTCCCCGAAAATGATATTTATTTTGCTTTTTCGGGCAATGAGGAGATAAACGGCAAGGGCGCTGTCAATATAGTTGACTTTTTTGAGAAGCAGGGCATTACACCTGCCATGGTAGTTGACGAAGGCGGAGCGGTAGTAGAAAATGTTTTCCCCGGCGTTAAAAAGCCTTGCGGACTTATAGGTATTGCGGAAAAGGGACTTATGAACGCGGTTTACGAGGTTGCTTCAAGCGGCGGTCATGCATCAGCGCCCAAGGGAAGGACCCCTGTAGAGGAGCTGTCATTAGCGTGCCGCAATATAAATAAACGCCCCTTCAAGGCGCACCTTACCGCACCGGTTGCCAAAATGTTTGATACTCTCGGCCGTCATTCTTCCTTTGCATTTAAGGTGATCTTCGCTAATATAAAGCTTTTTATGCCTGTGCTTGATATGATATGCAAGGCATCGGGCGGCGAGCTTAATGCGCTGATGCGTACAACCGTTGCCTTCACGCAAATGAGTGGCTCAAGCGCACCTAACGTTATCCCCCCCAAGGCTTCTATGGTATCAAATATACGTCTCAACCCCGAGGATTCGGTATCTTCGGCGGTGCAGTATCTTAAAAAGACGGCAAAAAGCGAGCGGGTAACGGTCAGCGTTGCCGACTCAATGGAGCCCAGCCGCATCTCCAGTACCGATTGCGAGGGCTGGGAAAGGGTGGCTTCGGCGGTGGCGTCTACTTGGCGCGGCTGTATCGTCTCCCCTTATCTTATGGTGCAATGCTCCGATTCGCGGCATTACGGACGTATATCTGATAAGGTCTACCGCTTTTCGGCAATGGCGCTGACAAGCGAGGAGCGCGCCACCATTCACGGAAATAACGAGCGCATCCCGCTTGATAGCATTAAAAAAGCCGTAGAATTTTATATCAGACTTATAAATAAATGCTGATAGATTAACAGAACAAAACAGACTGTCTCACTAAAGGCGCTCTGCACAGAATGAAATGTGCATGACCTTCAGCGAGGCAGTCTGTTTATTATTGAAATATTTTCGTAATTCAGTTCGTTTCTTTAAGCCATTTTTCCAGCGTATCGGTAGCCAGCTTCATCTGCTGCATACAGCTTTCGGAATAAGCGGTAAGCTCTGCGGAGCTACGGTTGCGCGCGATGTTTTCGGTAGGAATTCCGCAAAGCGTCATGTGGTATTTTGCGGTAAGCGGATAGGGCAGTCCCACCTCGGTAAATCCAAAGGTGCCAATCACCGACTGTACAAGGTCAGCCGTATCGCTTTCATAGTTTTTGCCAAGCCATGCGTAAAGCGCGGGATGGAAGTTGCACATTATTCCGCAATAACCGTCAGCGCCTGCGCGCATGGTCTCAAGAAGTGTCTGGCAGTTAGCATTGAGCAGCTTGAAATGACTGCCGCGAAGCTGTTTTGCGCGCTCGGCTATCATAGCCGCATCACAGCAGGTATCCTTCATGTAGTAAAATCTGCCTGTAGATAAGCACCAATCGAGTATCTTGGGGGTGACGAGTCGTTTATAGGGATAGTGACACTCGTAAAGTCCGAGCTTTGCGTCCTTTGGCAGAAGCGCCAGAAGCTTTTCAGCGTTGGCTATAAACACATCGTCTCCCTCGTTGTTGATGTCAAGACGGTTGGTTATGAGAATAAGCGCATCAGTACCTGAAGCATAGATGGCGTTAAGCTCGCGCGCTTGCTCCTCGAGAGTATCGGAAACGTGACCCGAGGACACAACCAAAAAGTTTTCATTCAACTGCTTTGCGCGTTGGTATACTCTGCGGTTCAGCTCAACGCGCTCCTCAAGCGAAAGATAGAATATCTCGCTTGATTGGCAAACGGCAAAAATACCGTCTATTCCGTTTTCGTAATACCAATCAACATACTTGCAGGCGGTGTCATAATCTATGGAGCCGTCTTTTTTGTAGGGTGTTATCATTGTAGTTAAAATATCCATGTTCATTACCTCCGTTTGCATTTTAAAGCACATGGGAGCGTTATGCAATACGCGAAGCAGACATTTTTTTGCGATTTTGGGACATTTTTGCTTGAAAAATTATAAGGAATGTTTATAATTAGCGGTAGGAAGTGATTATATGAAAATAATATACAGACAACCGCAAAAGAGCAAGAATTGCGGACTTTCTGCCTTTGGAATAACTAATTGCTATCTCAAATATCTTTCCTGCGAGCAGGATGGGGAAACCGTTATAAAAAAAGTACATCGCCATACCGATTTTGAACTGCATACAATAATTCAGGGCTGTCAGGAATACTTGATAGGAAAAAAGCAATTCCGATTGCAAAAGGGAGACTTTTTGCTGATTTTCCCCGATACCGAGCATTTGGCTCAAGGCTGTACCGACGATATGCAAAAATACGCCCTGACCTTTAAAAGCCGCAATCCGTTTGAGGGTATCTATGTTTCAGGGCGCTTGAGTGAGCGCATGGAAAAAAGCCTTGCGTTTGCAGATCTGGAAGCGGGACAAAGAAAGGAAATGTCTCCCTTGCTCGTTGAAAACAGCATAGCCGAAACGATTATAAGTGTTTTGAGACTGGCAGGAATGCCTGAACGCACAGAGGATATTCCCGAGC
>JAFPCJ010000096.1 GCA_017423885.1 Clostridia bacterium
AGAACACGGTCGGTATCGGTGTCAATCTGGTCGGTGTCACTAACAAGCGCTATCTGTTCAAGGAATTCGGTAAGACTCGGGGTTTGCGATTCATCCTCATACTGCTTGATGGTGGAAGCAAATTCCTTTACGTTTTCAAGTCTTTCGCGTGCTTCCTCGGTGTTTTCAATAAGGAGCGCGTTGCGGTAGCCTGTTTTTTCAAGCATCTGCTCAAAAAGCTCGCTTACCGAAAGTTCATCCGCAAGAGCGGTCAGTTCATCTATAACGCGTACAAATTCCTCAAGCTTTGCCGCCGCTCGGGTGACTGCCGCATACTCTCTTGCATTGGCGAATATCTCATAAAGCGGAATTCCAAGGCTTACTGCAACCTCTGCCGCCCTGCCTACGGTGGTCTCACCGATGCCGCGCTTGGGCTCGTTGATTATTCTGCGAAGGCGGATATCGTCCTTATTATTATTGATTACATGCAGATACGCCAGAACATCGCGTATCTCCTTTCGCTCAAAGAAGCGGAAGCCGCCGATTATCTTGTATGCAATTCCGCTTCGCGCAAAGACCGTTTCAAGCGCGGCAGACTGCGCGTTCATGCGGTATAGCACGGCGTGGCTTGAGAAGCTGTTGCCCTGACGCACGCTTTCGAGTATCTCGTCTGCAACATAGCGCGCTTCAAGCTTTTCATCGGGCGCGGTATAAACGGTTATAAGCTCGCCCTCGCCCTTATCGGTCCAAAGATTTTTGCCCTTACGACCGAGATTGTTTTTAATAACTGCGTTTGCGGCATCAAGGATATTTCCCGTTGAGCGGTAGTTCTGCTCAAGACGGATAGTCTTGGCGCCTTGGAAATCCTCTTCGAAATTCAGTATATTCTCAATAGTGGCGCCGCGGAAGCGGTAGATGCTCTGGTCATCATCGCCCACAACACAAAGATTTTTATGTACACTTGCAAGCAGGCTTACAAGCACGTATTGCGCGTGGTTGGTGTCCTGATACTCGTCCACCATTATGTAACGGAATTTTGAGCCGTAATACTCGCGGACATCGTCATTTTCTTCGAGCAGACGCACCGCCTGAACTATCATATCGTCAAAATCCATTGCATCGGCATCCTGCAGACGCTTCTGATAATCCTTGTACAGTGTGGCAATAAGCTTTTGCCTTACGTCACTGCCTGCACTCTTCTCAAATTCCTCGGGACTTACAAGCTCGTCCTTTGCAGAGGAAATAGCGGCAAGCACCGAGCGGTGGGGCAAAAACTTTTCGTCTATCGAGCGCTGCTTCATGATATCCTTCATGAGACGGCGCTGATCGTCGGTATCGTAAACGGTAAAATGCGAGGAATAGCCCAATCTGTCGGCATAGCGGCGCAAAAATTTTCCGCATACCGAATGGAAGGTGCCTGCCCAGATATCATTGCCGCCTACCGATAGCTTTCGGTCTATCCTTTCGCGAAGCTCACCTGCCGCCTTGTTGGTAAAGGTTATGGCAAGTATCTCCCAAGGGCGCGGCGCATCAACGGCAAAGCAGGAGCTTATAAGCTCCTCGGTCTCGCCTGCAATATATCTTTGCGCTTCCTCTATGTCAGCCTCGGTGTAAAACGGCTCTGCAAGGCTATTATAGGCATTGCCGTAGCGAACAAGATTGGCTATTCGGTTTACGAGCACGGTGGTTTTTCCGCTTCCTGCTCCTGCAAGCACAAGAAGCGGCCCGTTGACGGTGGTGACCGCCTCAAACTGCCGCTCGTTCATGGACCCGAAGTCCTTTTCAATCAATTTTTTTCGTAGCTGAACAAAATCCATTCGCCGTTCCAATCCTTTCGACCGATCGTCATGCAAAATAATTATAACATAACTTTACTTAAATAGCAAACATACAATTTGATTTTAAATCATTAATTTGCAAAAAAGTCTTGGGCGAAAGGAAGAAATAGCGAATGGAGTGTATATTACTTTATTATTCGGTTAAAGAAAGCGCCGAAACATAGAAAATGCCGAAGTTTTTAAGTCCGTCTGCCATGTTGAGCGAATTGGGGTCAAGCTCAACGTAAAAACGGTAATACGGTTGAAAGAAGGCTTCACTTTTGATGTTGCGGTACACAAGCTCACATTTGGCTACTGCATCAGCGGTGATCTTACCCTCTTTAAGAAAATTCGACGGTACACTGCTGTAATATTCTCCGTTTAACAGCAGCTTTTTAGCTTTGGTCTCATCAATAATACCGTAGTTGCCGATATATTCAGACGAGCAGAAGGCGTTATCTATCCATATACACATAAGCGCGCCGTTATCATCGGGACAAAATCTTACAGAAGCAAGGCTGTGGTTCAAAAGTGAGCGGACTTCATCCGCGGAATATTCGTACATACAGTAGGATCGTATCTGCTCGCCCGAAAAGCTTCTATCGGCATAGGAGTAGCAGACAGGTGACTTGAAGCCGAGCGCGGCGGCATATTTGCGTGAAAGATATTCAAGCGCCGCTTCGGCTTGAGAATCGGTAGTGCGGTCATTGGTAAAGCTGTATTTTCGGGGTAAAGCAACCGACTTTTCAAAGCTTATACATATCTGTCCGTCACCGTAGACCGTAATGGTAATATCATCCTTGCATTTCGCATTAAGACTATGGAGAATGCCGCTGTATTGCTCGGTATCGGTCGAAATAATGCTTGTATCAAGTGCGGCGGCGGTGTTGCGCGCTATGGCTTTGAGCTGTTCGGCTGATAAATTTCCGTAAGTTTCTGCATCGGCGTTTTCCTCGGAATATGCAAGGTTACAAAAAACGGGTAGTGTGTCTGCTTTGCCGTTCCAGGGAGAAGCGGTATCAAGCTCTGAAATATCGTATGCCATCATGCCCTCAAAGCCCATTGAGCCGAAATTCGGGGTAGTATCAAATTTTTCGTTTCCTGTTCGTAGGTCAAAATCAGCAGAGCAGGGAAGACCCTCATAAACAGAAGGCTTGTTTTTAAATACCGAGCGTAGCGGTAATAAAGCCGCGCACAATGCAAGCACCGCGCAAGCCGCGGCTATCAATGCGAATTTTGTGGGAAAGTGTTTTCGTGTGGGAGCGTCAGTCTCGGGTATAAGAGCGTCATCCGCGTCACCGATTACCTCAAGAAGTAGTTCATTGTTTTTCATAATCCGATACCCTCTTTTTCTAAAATGGTCTTGAGCCTTGTGCGCATCCTTTGAAGCTGCATTTTAACAGCACCCTCGGAAATACCGCAGGACACAGCAATTTTTTCTATTGGCATTATGTACCAATAGCGCAAAAGGAAGATACGTTGAGAGGATGACGGAAGCTCGCGTAAAAAGCGGTTTAAAAGCTGCCTTAAAACAATTTTGTCATCAATGGGATAGCTTTCACCGATGCATTGACTCAATTCCTCAAGGCAAAGCGTAACTTGGTTATTTGAGCGCTTGGACGAGGTGCTTTTGCGATAGCGGTCAAGGGCGTGATTGCGTGTCAGCCTGCCAAGAAACGCAGAAAGTCTTTGAGGAATTTTAGGCGGTATGGAAATCCATGCCGAAAGCCATGTACTGTTAAGAACTTCCTTGGCATCCTCATTGGAATCAAGGATATTACGGGCAATAGTTGAGCAGTATACGCCGTATTTTGCGCGGCTTTCCTCAATGGCGCGCTCGTCCCTTTTCCAATATAGCTCGATGATGCTTTTGTCTTCCATTCATGCATCCCCCTTTTCACCATTAAAGACGTAAAAAGATGCGAATAGTAACGCCCGAATTATATTTTATTTGTACACAAAGGTCTTAATTTCTTCAAACATTTCTTTGGCACAGAAATCGTTATGTATCTCATGGCGACAGCCGTCAAAAAGCTTTATTTTAAGATCTTTCATTCCTGCCGCTTGCAACAGAGTATACACCTTTTCAACGCCCTTGCCATAGTTTCCTACAGGGTCCTCCTTACCCGAAATGAGAAGCACGGGCATTTCCTTTTTAAGGGAAGTAAACCACGCTTTGCGGTTGCATAGTGAATTAAGCTTTATAAGGTCGTGAAGCGCGGAAACGGTAAAATGAAACGTGCATAATTTATCGGCTTCATATTTTTCTATTACTGCGCGGTCGGTGGTTATCCAATCGTATTTTGAAATCCCCTCAAATCGCTTATTGTATGCGCCGAAGGCAAGTGACTCAGCAAAGGGTGAAATATGCTTTTCACCGTATATTTTCTTTATAATATCGGTAAAAAGCAGACCTACGGGTGACGCTGCAAGCGGTCCGCCTGTTCCGCAGATGATAAGACCTGCATAAGCCTCGGGAGCTTTTTCGGCGGCAAGGCGCGCGATGAAGGAACCCATGCTGTGACCCATAAGGAAAAGCGGCTTGTTGCCGTATTCCTTGATAATGGCATCCTCAAATACCTTTACATCCCTTACAAGCGCTTCGTGTCCGTTTTCATGCGCTATAAAGCCAAGCTCACTGTCATCCTTTACGGTGCCGCCGTGACCGAGATTATCGTAACCGAAAGCCAGCATTCCTGAATTTGCCAAAAATGAGAGAAGATGCTCATACCGACCAATATACTCGGTCATTCCGTGAACCAAATGAAATAATCCGCGTAT